>NZ_CP026118.1:0-300000 GCF_004101865.1 Halobacillus litoralis | reverse complement strand
GAGATATGGTGGGGGCGATTTTAAGTACGGGTTTGATAGAAGCATCGCAAGTGAGTGATCACGCAATCGTCATAGAAACATCTTTATCAGATGGAGATACACAGACGGACGTGATGGAAGGCCATTTCTTCTTGTTCCCTGACCCGGATTCATATGGTGAAATATTCCATTCCCTTGGAGTCCCTGGTCATGAGTAAAGTAGCAAGATTAGTGAGAGTTGGAATCGGGGATATGGACATTGTGAAAGCACCTGATCGAATCCGCACTTCCGGTCTGGGCTCATGTGTGGGAATTATCCTTTTTGATGAGGTGAAAAAGATCGGGGGGATGCTGCATATTATGCTGCCTGATTCTTCCATGGCAAAGAAAATAACGATGAACAGGGCGAAATATGCAGACACGGGTATAGCTGATCTTTATGACCAGATCACCAACACAGGGGCGCTCCCTTACCGCGTACAGGCAAAGATAGCTGGCGGGGCACAAATGTTCCAATTCACATCTTCCAGTGACATGATGAGAATCGGCCCGAGGAATGTGGAAGCAGTGAAACAAAAGCTAGCTCAACTGAACATTCCAATCGTAGCAGAAGAAGTCGGTGGGAAGAGTGGGAGGACGATTGAGTTCGATCCTGAGACGACTCAGCTAAATATCAGAACAGTAAATCGTGGAGAAAGTGTGATTTAATGATAGGTTCTGCATTGTGGAATCTCATTGCGGCGATTTTGGGTTTTATCTTTGTGTTTTTTATTAGTTTTCAAAGTACTTCCTTTGAAACAGCGATCATAAGAGGCACCATATGTTTTTTCTCGTTTTTCTTAATAGCATTTCTGTTTCGGTTTGTTTGGGCGGCAATTGCGGTTGATAAAAGGAAAGAAGATCACAGTCTAAATGAGAATCCAGAGGACTCTCTTTCTTCTGAGCCGTCTGAATCTTCAGATGGGTTCGACGCAGAAGGAACTTCAAAAATGATTCGAGACTTAATGAAGGAAGATCAGCAATAAGGATAGTTAAAAATATTCAATGAATAAAGGAGCGGGGATGATTACAATGGCCAGCTGTTTATCTCCTCAGGAACAACATTGGTGGGATTTATGGACAACGGAACAGGATGGAGAAGCTGCGAATCATTTAGTTCAACTATATGATTATTTAGTGAGTTATCATGTGCAGAGAATTTCTGCGCACCTTCCGAAAAGTGTGAGTAAAGATGATGTTAGAAGCCTGGGAATGTTAGGCCTGTATGATGCATTGAAGAAGTTCGACCGCACAAGGGATTTGAAATTCGACACCTATGCTTCATTCCGGATCAGAGGTTCAATCATGGATGGATTAAGAAAAGAGGATTGGCTGCCAAGATCGGTAAGAGATCGCTCAAAAAAAATCGAGCAGATGGCTGAGCAACTGGAGCAGCAGCTGCAGCGGCCGGCTACATCCAAAGAAATCGCTGATGAGCTCAATTTGAGCCAGCAGGAAATAGAAGAAACCGTAAAAGATTCTTTATTTTCCAATGTTCTTTCAATGGAAGAAAAACCGAAAGACGGAAGTGAAGATCATAAAGAAGGGATCGGATACTCCATCCCGGATGATCAGTCACATACACCCTCTGAATCAATCGTTAAGCAAGAGAATTATAAGGAATTAGCAGTAGAAATCGATCAATTGAATGAAAAGGAAAAACTCGTCATCAGTTTGTTTTATCATGAGGAGTTAACACTTACAGAAATCGGTCATGTTATGGAATTGACAACATCTCGAATTTCACAAATCCATGCAAAAGCTATCTTCAAACTTAAGCATGCATTGAAAGGTATGATGGATGTATAAAAGGGAGGAAGATTGATGCAGCAGGAAGAATATAAGGTTATTGTTTCACCAGATAAGATGGAAGCTGTCATTCATTTTTCCTCCGTGGACTCCGTTACAGAACAAGTGCTGTCGGATCTCCTTAAGGGTGAGGGCATCACTTTTGGTATCAAAGAAGAGGTCATTCGGATGTTAGTGGAAGAACCACCACTCACAGAGGTGGAAGTCCTTGTCGCCAAAGGGATAGAGCCGGTAGATGGAGAAAATGGGCGCATCATATTTGACAAACCTATGACAATGGAAGTCGATCAAGAAGAGAAGGCCAGCTTCCGAGACATTATTGCTATTCCGTCAGTTTCAAAAGGAGATCGAATTGCTCGTATCGAACCTCATACCTCAGGTGTGCCAGGAAAAAATGTTTTCGGCGAGGCCGTTCAACAGAAGCCAGGAAAAACACCGAACCTACGTGCTGGAAAAAACACGACCTACGATGAGAAAGAAGCAGGCTTTTACGCTGAAATAGATGGTCAGTTGAGTTATAAGGATCGGGCGATTCAAGTGCAGCCGCTATTTGAAGTTCGAGGGGACTTGGATTTACATACAGGCAACCTTGATTTTATCGGCTCCATTGCAATCAGAGGCAACGTCCCGACAGGATATAAAGTGAAAGCTGCAGGTGATATAACCGTTTATGGAATGGTAGAAGCTGCTGAACTTTCAGCTGGAGGTTCTGTTCATATTTCTGACGGGGTTTCAGGGTTAGGGAAGGCAAGGATTACCGCTGGTGAGGATGTTCGTATCGGCTACATCAATCAAGCGGTTGTAGAAGCCGGACAAGATTTATTTGTTGAAAATTCCGCTTTACATAGCCAGTGTGTTGCCCACCGCAGTGTATACTGCCAAAAGGGGAATATCATAGGAGGCACAACCTCAGCAGGGAATCGTGTAGAAGCTCAATCCATAGGCAACCGTATGCATACCCCGACCGGCATTTACATTGGAGTGAACAAAAAAGTAGAAGAGAAGCAAATGAAGCTCAATCAAACATTAAAAGCAAAGATGGAGCAAAAGGAAAAGCTCGTACAAATAGGAAAATCCCTGGAACGAAAGCGCCTCAAGCAAGGTGAACTTTCAGCTAAAGAACGCATTACTTCTTTAAGACAGAGAAGTTCTCTGGAGAATAATGAAGAAGAAATCTATGAACTTGCTGAGCAAATGAAGTCTATGAATTCTTCCATTGGGGATTTGGATGATGCTTATTTAAAAGCAGTAAAAAATATACATGCTTTCACTAATGTAGGATTCGGAAAGTATGTTCTTCGTGTCGATGTAGATCATACAGATGTTCATATGATCTTGGATAGTGGTGAAATCGTAATTAAAGCAAATAGATAAGTAGACGGCCTGAATCTTATCCGGGCATTTTTTTACAATAGGATGGTTGTTGGCAGGGAACTAAGTCACATCCCGACGGAGACTCCCCGCTCTGAATGATTCACCACAAGCCCCTCCCTAACTGATTTCCCACTTAGGATTCTTTAAAAGCGGTGCCCCCTCCTCAGCTGACCGTGAAATTGTTAAGAAATCCTGAAGAGAACACAATTACATAAATTATGAAAATGAAGGAGAGAGGGTGATTGAATGACTGTTTTTTTATTGGTAGTCAGTTTCATAATAGATGGTGTATTAGTTATGGCGTTGTTTGCCATGATGAAAAAAGTAAGGCAAGCAGAAGAACTGGAACTTAGACAGAAACAAGTGGCTTCTGAAATAGAGGATCTATTCACTTCTTATCTAATGGAAATCAAAGAAGAAAACAGGCGTATGGGGGAATGGGTCACCCAGAAAAAAGATAAGCAGGAAGCTGAAGCGCATGTGATGGAATCAAACTCTAAGGAAACGGATGAAACAATGGAAGTCTCTGAGAGTAAAGATTATACACCGCCGGAACCCGTTGAAGACGGAGAAGTATATCAACCATCGATTCATTCTCAAGTTTTTGAATTAAAAAAAGAAGGTTATACTATAGAAGAGATCGCCAAGCAACTCAATAAAGGTAAAACTGAGGTTGAGCTTCTTTACAAATTTCATCAAAAAAGTAACAAAAAAACTTGAACACACCTGACTCTTATGGTATATTTACTGACGGTGTCAATACACACGCCTTTGGATTCTTCAGTGAGGTTGCTCTTTTATTAAAGAGTTCACAGAAGGAAATGAATGAGGCGGAGGATACTAAAAAAACCAAACAGGAGGAATTATCATGTCTGTAATTTCTATGAAACAGCTATTAGAAGCTGGTGTTCATTTTGGACACCAAACCCGTCGCTGGAACCCGAAGATGAAGAAGTACATCTTCACAGAGCGTAACGGTATTTATATCATCGACCTGCAAAAGACAGTCAAAAAGGTGGATGAAGCATTCAACTATGTGAAAGATGTCGCTGCTGACGGTGGTAACATTCTTTTCGTAGGAACAAAAAAACAAGCGCAGGATACAGTGCGTGACGAAGCAACTCGTTGCGGCATGTATTATATCAACCAACGTTGGTTGGGTGGAACGCTTACTAACTTTGAAACTATCCGCAAACGTATCAATCGTTTGAAAGATATCGAACGTATGGATGAAGACGGTACTTTCGACGTACTTCCTAAAAAAGAAGTAGTTGATATGCTTAAAGAAAAAGATCGTCTTGAGAAATTCCTTGGCGGTATTAAAGAAATGAAGAAACTTCCGGACGCAATGTTCATCATCGATCCTCGTAAAGAGCGTATCGCAATTGCTGAAGCTCATAAATTGAATATTCCAGTTGTAGGTATCGTTGATACAAACTGTGATCCAGATGAAATCGATTATGTCATCCCAGCGAACGATGACGCAATCCGTGCTGTTAAATTGTTGACTTCAAAAATGGCTGATGCTGTACTTGAAGCTAAACAAGGGGAAGAAACAGAAACAACTGAAGAAACAGAAGCTGCAGTAGAAGCTGCTCAAGAGTAAGAAGGGTCTAAAGGTGATAAGGGGGTATACCTTTATCACCTTTTTTAAAGGGTATTTCCTTTATCATTCAGCTCTGCCGTAACCAAATTCGGTAGGAGGCTCGCGCTATTCTCACTTGTATATTAATAAGGAGGCATTACAATGGCTATAAATGCAAAAATGGTAAAAGAACTTCGTGGAAAAACAGGTGCTGGAATGATGGACTGTAAAAAAGCACTGACTGAAAACGATGGTGACATGGACAAAGCAATCGAATGGTTGCGCGAAAAAGGTATCTCTAAAGCACAGAAAAAAGCAGATCGTATTGCTGCTGAAGGTTCCGCTGCTATTGAAATTTCCGGTAACACGGCTGTCCTTTTCGAAGTGAACTGTGAAACAGACTTCGTAACGAAAAACGACACGTTCAAACAACTTCTGAAAGATCTAGGCCAACACCTGGTATCTCAAAAGCCTGCAACAGTCGAAGAAGCTCTTGAACAAAAACTTCATGGTGATGGAGAAGTACTTAGCAGCTACATTACTGATCGTGTAGCAAAAATCGGTGAGAAACTTTCTCTTCGTCGTTTTGTCATCAAAGAGAAAACGGATAATGACGCGTTTGGTGCTTACCTTCACATGGGTGGGAACATTGGTGTTCTTACTGTCCTTGAAGGTTCCACTGACGAAACAGCTGCGAAAGACATTGCCATGCACGTAGCGGCTGTGAACCCTCGTTATGTTTCTCGCGATGAGATTCCTGAAGAAGAGGCGAACAGTGAGCGCGAAATGCTGAAGACTCAAGCGATGAATGAAGGCAAGCCAGAAAACATCGTAGAGAAAATGGTAGAAGGTCGTTTGAATAAATTCTTCGAAGAGATTTGCTTGTTAGACCAAAGCTTCGTTAAAGATCCAGACCAGAAAGTTAAGCAATTCGTAGCTTCTGCCGGTGGTAAAATCACTGGTTTCGAACGTTTCGAAGTTGGCGAAGGTATGGAAAAACGCGAAGAAAACTTTGCTGATGAAGTGATGAGCCAAGTTAAAAAATAATGATAGTAAAGAATAGGGGACACTGTCGGTGTTCCCTATTTTCAAAAATGCTACATAGTTGCATAGCACCCTATGAGCAAAAAAAGCGAATATAAGAATAGCAAAACACACGGGAGGTTACTATGACAACTGCTCGCTATCGTCGGATTGTATTGAAACTAAGTGGAGAGGCTTTGAGTGGGGAAGCTGGATTCGGATTGGAACCCAGCATTATCAAATCAGTCTCTCGTCAAGTCAAAGAAGTAGCTGAACTTGGGGTAGAGGTCGCAGTCGTAGTTGGCGGCGGGAACATATGGCGTGGGAAGGTCGGAGCCGAAATGGGTATGGACCGTGCCAATGCTGACTATATGGGAATGCTCGCGACTGTCATGAATTCTCTGGCCCTTCAAGACAGCCTGGAAAACGTAGGTATCCCAACCCGTGTCCAAACTTCTATCGAAATGAGACAAGTAGCGGAACCATATATTCGGAGAAAAGCGATCCGTCATTTAGAGAAGAAACGGGTGGTGATTTTCGCCGCAGGTACAGGTAACCCGTACTTCTCGACAGACACAACCGCAGCTCTCAGAGCAGCTGAAGTAGAAGCTGATGTCATCCTGATGGCAAAAAACAATGTGGACGGAGTCTATACGGACGACCCGAAAATTAATGAAGATGCAGTGAAATACGATGAACTTTCCTACATGGATGTTCTTAACGAAGGTTTAGGAGTTATGGATTCTACAGCATCATCGTTATGTATGGACAACGATATCGATTTATTGGTATTCTCTATTACAGAAGACGGAAATATCAAGAAGGCCGTAATGGGCGAAAATATTGGAACCATTGTAAGGGGGAAATAATCATGTCTGAAGCCGTGATTAATGAAACGAAACAACAAATGGAACAAGCAGTACAAGCTTTCTCTCGTCAGCTTGCTACAGTAAGAGCAGGTCGTGCAAATCCTGCTATTCTCGATAACGTTTATGTGGATTACTATGGTGCTGCGACTCCAATGAAGCAACTCGCACAAGTATCCGCACCGGAGCCTCGTTTACTTGTCATTACACCATATGATAAGTCAGCGATTGCTGAAATCGAAAAAGCGATTCAAAAAGCTGATCTAGGATTGTCTCCTTCCAGTGATGGTAATGTTGTTCGCATTAATATCCCAGCACTGACAGAAGAACGCCGTAAAGATCTTGCGAAAGTAGTCGGGAAGTACTCCGAAGAAGCGAAAGTACAGGTCCGTAACATTCGCCGTGAATCCAATGACCGTTTGAAGAAAATGGAGAAAGACGGAGACTTGACAGAAGACGATCTTCGTTCTTTCCAAGATGATGTTCAGAAAGTCACAGATCAGAACGTAGATAAGATCGATCAACTATCTAAAACTAAAGAAGAAGAAATCATGGAAGTTTAAGTTTCTTCTTTCTGAATATGCCATAAGGTGTATGAGCCGCGCTGTAGATGTTTGGCAGCGCGGTTTTAATTTTGTACCTTTCATAAGGGCTCGGCATATTGTACGATTTTAGTATATAATAGTAAGATGGAAGAAACGGACTGGAGGATTAAACATGCCAATCAAGTTTCCATTTACCAAAAGTAAAAAACAACCACAATCACAGCCTCTAGGACTTGATTATAACCATTTGCCTCAACACGTTGCCATCATTATGGATGGGAACGGACGCTGGGCGAAGAATAGAGGGATGCCTCGGATTGCTGGTCACAAAGAGGGCATGAGTGTCGTGAAGCGTATTGTACGTTATGCTTCAGATGCCGGGGTGAAGGTCCTTACACTTTACGCTTTCTCTACAGAAAATTGGAAACGTCCTAAAAATGAGGTAGACTTCTTAATGAAGTTACCTGTAGATTTTTTAAATACATATTTGCCTGAACTGATTGAGAGGAATGTTCAAGTCCGCACGATCGGTGACTTCGGAGTTTTACCGTCTCATACTCAAAAGGCGGTCCAAGAAGCGATGGAGAAAACAAAGCATAATGATGGGCTTATTCTTAATTTTGCTCTGAATTATGGAAGCCGCTTCGAGATGGTCCATGCAGTCAAGCAAATAGCATCAAAAGTCAAAGATGGAGAATTGGAAACTTCAGACATAGATGAAGAACTTTTCTCTTCAGAGCTCTATACTTCTGAATTGATCGAACCGGATTTATTGATTCGTACAAGTGGTGAACAAAGGCTGAGTAACTTTTTACTGTGGCAGTTGGCTTATGCAGAGTTTTGGTTTACCGAAGTATATTGGCCTGACTTCAATGAGAGTCACTTTGAAAAGGCTCTCTATGATTTCCAAAATCGCAAACGTCGATACGGCGGAGTATAAGGTGTGAAATAAAATTTATGAAACAAAGAACAATTACAGCAGTTGTTGCAGCACTAATTTTTATACCGATTGTCATGCTCGGAGGATGGCCTTTTAAAATATTTGTTTACTTAATAGCGAGCATTGCCTTATTGGAATTAGTACGCATGAAAAAAATCGCAAGGTATTCCGTAGCGTCCGGCCTTGGTCTTGTCTTGATGTGGGCTTTAATGTTCCCTTATGAAGTCCTCGACGGATCTGTGGAAATCGGTAACATCATTACAAAATCAGAGATCACATTGCTTGCTGTCTTGATATTACTGAGTTATACCGTTTTGGTGAAAAACCGTTTCACATTTGATGATGCAGGATTCCTCCTTCTGTCTGCGATATACATCGGCATGGGCTTCAATTATTTGATGGAAACAAGGTCAAGCGGCTTGGAGTATATCTTCTTTGCATTATTTATTGTCTGGGCCACTGATACCGGCGCATACCTGTTCGGCCGCTCACTCGGAAAGCACAAGCTTTGGCCGCAGATCAGTCCTAAAAAAACAATCGAAGGTTCAGTAGGCGGCATTGTCCTTGCCTGTATAGTGGCGGTTTTATTTCAATATTTCTATCCACTCGATCACTCTCTCATCGTCGTCTTGCTTGTGACGATTCTGGTATCTATTGCCGGTCAAATCGGAGACTTAGTCGAATCTGCTTTCAAACGGCATTATGCCGTCAAAGATTCAGGTAAGATTTTACCAGGTCATGGAGGAGTGCTAGATCGGTTTGATAGTCTTATTTTCATACTGCCGATCCTTCACCTCATCAACTTCATTGCTGCGTAAACGAGAGGGGAATCTAAGATGAAACAAGTATCATTATTGGGAGCTACAGGATCTATCGGGATTCAAACTCTTGAGGTCATTCGGTTACACCCTGAGCAATTTTCTCTTTATGCTATGGCCTTCGGGAGAAATATAGAAAAAGCTCTGCCTTTGATCCGTGAGTTCAAACCAACTATCATTGTCGTCCAGGATGAAGCGACTAAAGTGAAATTAAATAAAGAAATCGACCATCAACAAGTATTTTGCGGCGGAGAAGGTTTAATTGAAGCCAGTATTGCCGATTCTGTTGATGTGGTCGTTAATGCAGTGATGGGGAGTGTGGGGTTACCTGCCACATTGAAAGCTATTCAAGCAAAGAAAATCATTGCTATCGCAAACAAAGAAACATTAGTGACAGCCGGCCACCTTGTCATGGAGGAGGCTCGCAAGCATCAAGTTGAGCTTTTACCGGTTGACAGCGAGCACTCAGCCATTTACCAGTCATTAAATGGAGAAAAGAAAAGTGATATCCAGAAGTTGATCATAACGGCTTCAGGTGGAAGCTTCCGTGATAAAAGCCGTGAAGAATTGGCAGGCGTCTCTGTCCAGGATGCTTTAAATCATCCCAACTGGAGTATGGGAGCAAAGATCACTGTGGATTCAGCTTCAATGATGAATAAAGGTCTTGAGGTCATAGAGGCACACTGGCTTTTTGATGTGCCTTACGAACAAATTCATGTTATTCTTCATAGAGAAAGTGTCATACATTCGATGGTGGAGTATGTGGATCGGAATATCATTGCCCAGCTGGGTACACCTGATATGAAGGTGCCGATACAATATGCACTGACATACCCTGAACGTCTGGATCTTCCGATTACAGAACATCTCAACCTAGAAGATATTGCCACACTGAACTTTGAGAGAATGGATATGGAGCGCTTCCCTTGTCTGCGGATGGCTTTTGAGGCTGGGAAAGCCGGTGGGTCTATGCCTACAGTATTGAATGCTGCTAACGAAGAAGCCGTGCAATTGTTCCTGGAAGGGAAAATTTCTTTCCTGGATATTGAAAAATACATTGAACAAGCGCTGGAAAATCATGATAGGATTCATAACCCGGACTTGTCTACCATAATTTCTATTGATGAGGAAACTAGAAAGAGCGTCCGTTTCCATTTAAATTAAAAGGAAGGTGCTTCATTTGACTACAGTTATTGCGTTTATACTCATGTTCGGACTTTTGGTGTTCGTACACGAGTGGGGGCATCTTATTTTTGCCAAACGTGCAGGAATGCTGGCGCGTGAATTTGCAATAGGATTTGGACCGAAGATTTTTGCTTTCACAAGAAATGAGACCCTGTACACGATCCGTTTGTTACCTATCGGCGGTTACGTACGTGTCGCAGGGGAAGATCCTGAAATCGTTGAGTTGAAAGCAGGTCATCATATTGCTCTTGAATTCAATGATGAAGGCAAAGTGAATCGTATTGTCGTTAACAATAAATCCAAGCATCCTCATGCACGAGTGATTGAGGTGGAAAGAGCCGATCTTGATCACAGACTCGTCATTGAAGGATATGAAGTGGATGAAGATGAAAAGCTGTTTTTTGAAGTCGATCCTAAAGCGATGTTCGTAATGGATGAAAAAGAAACACAGATCGCTCCTTATAACCGCCAATTCGCTTCGAAATCAGTTCCCCAGCGGGCGATGCAGCTATTCGCAGGTCCATTGATGAATTTTGTCCTGGCTATCCTGCTGTTCACGGTTTTAGGCTTTATCCAGGGCGTACCGTCTAATGAAGCTAAGCTGGGAGAAATACAAGAGAGCACCCCTGCGGAACAAGCTGGACTGATGGCTGGGGACGAAGTGATCGCCGTTGATGGTGAATCTGTAAGCACATGGGAAGAATTCACGACAGTGATCCGGGACCACCCAGATGAAGAGGTGACTTTGACGATCAGCCGCTCCGGACAAACACAGCAATTGGATATTACTCCAGCTGCTATTGAGGATCGCGATCGAACAATAGGTCAAGTGGGTGTAGCGAGGGCTTTTGAAGAATCATTCACTAAAAAGCTGACTTTCGGATTCACGCAAACCTACGAGTGGTCTGCAATGATATTAACGAATTTAGGCAAGCTGGTGACAGGCCAGTTCTCTCTTGATATGTTATCAGGGCCTGTAGGAATCTATGATGCAACAGATCAGGTGGTCCAAACTGGTTTTACGAATTTTGTCATGTGGACATCCATTCTGAGTATCAATTTAGGAATCGTCAACTTATTACCTCTTCCTGCACTTGATGGCGGACGGCTGTTATTCGTCGGTCTTGAAGGCGTCAGAGGTAAGCCGATCGATCCCCAGAAAGAGGGAATTGTTCATTTTATCGGTTTTGCGTTATTGATGTTATTGATGCTTGTGGTCACATGGAACGATATTCAACGGTTATTCTTATGAAATCTATAGCTGGAAGTCCTAAGGTGATAGGTTTCCTAGGCTTCTAGCTTCTTTTATTAATTTTGAACTGAGGTGCATGTTATGAGACAAAGTCATATGTTAATCCCAACTTTAAAAGAAAATCCAGCAGATGCAGAAATCAAGAGTCATCAGTTCCTCGTTCGCGCTGGTTACATACGTCAAATTGCATCAGGAATTTATAGCTTTTTACCAATCGGACGCCGCGTCCTCAGCAAAGTAGAGAGTATTGTACGTGAAGAAATGGAGAAAATCGGTGCCCACGAGATGGCTATGCCTGCTCTTGAACCATCTGAACTCTGGAAAGAAACGGGACGATGGACGACATTCGGATCAGAACTGATGCGAATCAACGACCGTCATCAGCGGGAGTTTGCATTGGGTGCAACTCACGAAGAAGTGATTACAAGCATAGTTCGCAATGAAGTCAAGAGCTATAAGCAGTTACCAATAACAGTCTTCCAAATACAAAATAAATTCCGCGATGAGGCACGCCCACGGTTCGGTTTGTTGCGGGGTCGTGAATTCCTTATGAAAGATGCTTATTCGTTCAACGAATCATACGAAAGTTTGGATGAAACCTATCAGAAGATGTTTGATGCCTATTCAAATGTCTTCCGCCGTTGTGGTCTCAATTTCCGAGCAGTCATTGCTGATTCAGGCGCGATGGGCGGAAAGGATACACACGAATTCATGGTTTTATCTGAAGTTGGAGAAGATGTGATCGCATATTCAGATACTTCCCGCTATGCCGCAAACATAGAAATGGCTCCCGTGGCTGCAGAGTACAAAAAGACCAATGAATCCCCATTAACGATGAAGAAAACAGAAACACCAGATAAGAAAACGATGAAGGATGTAGCGGATTATTTAGGTCATGAGCTTCGTGAAGGTTTGAAGTCGATCATGTTCCAAGTTGACGATCAGTTTGTCATGGCAGTTACGCGGGGGGACCACGAAGTAAATGATGTGAAGCTGAAGAATTTGTATAATGCAGACATTGTTGAACTTGCCTCTGAAGAAGATACAAAACGGTTGTTGGGAACTGGATTTGGCTCTTTAGGTCCGGTAGATGTTCCCGAAGAAGTTGAAGTGGTGGCAGATCATGCAGTAGAAGCACTGACGAATGCTTCCTGCGGTGCGAATGAAGAAGGATATCATTATACAAATGCCACTCCTGGTGAAGATTTCCAAGTCCACCAATATGCAGATCTCAGATTCATCCAGGAAGGAGATCCTTCGCCAGACGGGCAGGGGGTAATCAAGTTTGCTCGGGGAATTGAGGTCGGTCACGTCTTCAAGCTTGGGGAATTTTATTCTGAACGCATGAATGCCACGTTCCTTAACGACCAGGGTAAAGCGAAAACAATGATCATGGGCTCTTACGGAATAGGAGTTTCCCGCACCTTGGCAGCTATTGTAGAGCAGTATCATGATGAACGCGGGATTACATGGCCGGCAAAAATTGCTCCATACCAGGTTCACCTGCTCTCCATGAATCCGAAAAAGGAAGACCAGAAAGAATTGGCAGATGATCTTTATGAGACACTTCTTGAAGCTGGCATCGAAGTTTTATATGATGATCGTAAAGAACGTGCTGGCGTCAAATTCGCCGATAGTGATCTGTTCGGTATTCCTTTGAGAATCACCGTAGGTAAGCGTGCGGCGGAAGGTATGGTTGAAGTGAAGGATAGAGCGACAGGGGAACAATCGGATGTTGAATCGAGCGGAATTACAGAATATGTAAACGATTGGTACAAAGGAAAATAATCGTTCAACGGAAATACCCTTGCTGGAACATGTAAAGCAAGGGTATTTCCATGATTAGATGCGTAGAGAAGGATAGAGGAGGAATCAATTTGAGTGTGAGCAATCAGGAAAAGATGCACTATTTACTGGAACAAATCCAGTTTCCACATGATCTGATTGAACCTCATTTTAAAGACAGCAGTATGCAGAAGCTGGTCGTTTATCGTGAGAAAAAAGTGTGGCACTTTCATTTTCATATGCCGAAACCATTACCCCCATCGGTCTATGAACTTTTTACGAGTAAACTGAAAACAGCATTCAGAGCTATTGCAGAGGTTTCCTGGACGATTGAGACGGACCAGAAAGAAGTAGTAGAAACAGATGTAGTGGAGTATTGGCAGGGGTTTATTAAAACGTTGACAGATTTGACTCCCGGCTACAAAGATTTGTTATTAGAACAACAGCCCGAAGTAAACGGGAATAAGATTATGTTAACTTGCAGGAACTTAGCTGAAAGTCATGCGGTTCAAAAGAAATTAGAGGAACCTTTTAAAGAATATTGTTCTTGTTCCGGCTTACCACCATTCATGTTATCGACAAGGGTGAAGGAAGAGCAGGAGGAAATCAAGAGGTTCCAGGAAGAACGTCAAAAAGAAGATAAAATCCTCGTTCAACAAGCAGTGAAGGAACAAGAAGAACGGGCGAAAGATAAAGATGATACAAAACCGAAAGGGCCATTGGAAATCGGGTATAAGATCCAGGATGAAATCGTCATGATGGAAACGATCCAGGAAGAAGAACGCAAAATCGCTGTCCAGGGATATGTGTTTGATGCTGAAGTCAAGGAACTCCGGTCCGGCAGACATTTACTCTTATTGAAAGTAACTGATTACAGCGATTCCTTCTCGATAAAAATGTTTTCCCGTGGAGATGATCATGCCGATCTGTTCAAACATGTGAAGCAGGGGATGTGGGTCAAAGCACGTGGAGGAATCCAGACGGATAATTTCACAAATGAGCTTACGATGATGGCGAATGACATCAACGAAGTAAAACCTAAACTTCGCGGAGATGATGCACCTGAAGGCGAAAAACGTATCGAACTTCATGCTCATACCACGATGAGTGCGATGGATGCACCGGTCTCTCCATCCCGGCTGATTCAAAAAGCAGCCGACTGGGGTCATGAAGCCATTGCTATTACAGACCACGCTGTCGTCCAAGCTTATCCAGATGCCCATGCAGCTGGGGAAAAGAATGGAGTCAAAATCATATATGGTGTGGAAGCGAATCTTGTTGATGATGGTGTACCGATTGCGTATGAAGAGCAGGATCGTGACTTGGAAGAAGCTGTTTATGTCGTTTTCGACGTGGAAACGACAGGACTTTCAGCTGTTTATGACAAAATCATTGAACTGGCTGCCGTCAAAATCAAGGCTGGTGAAATTATTGACCGCTTCGAATCTTTTGCGAACCCTCACCAGCCCCTGTCTCAAACTACCATTGATCTAACAGGGATAACCGACGACATGGTCAAGGACGCTCCGGAAATTGCAGAAGTGCTAAAGGATTTCCATCAATGGAGTGCAGATGACATTCTCGTTGCGCACAACGCCAGTTTCGATATGGGCTTCCTAAACGCAGGATATCAGTCTATCGACTATGGGAAAGCGAAGAACCCTGTTATTGATACATTAGAACTTGCGCGCTTCTTAGTTCCTGAACTTAAAAACCATCGATTGAATACATTGTGTAAAAAGTTCGATATAGAATTGACACAGCACCATAGGGCTATCTATGATGCGGAAGCGACCGGCTATTTGCTTTGGAAGTTAGTGAAGAAAGCGATGGATCGAGAAATCACTAATCATAAGAATTTGAATGATTATATGGGAGAAGGAAAAGCGTATCAGCGTTCAAGACCTTCTCACTGCACTTTACTTGCTACGAACAGTACCGGGTTGAAAAACATATACCGTCTGGTTTCAGAAGCCCATGTGAACTACTTTTATCGTGTGCCGAGAATTCCCAGGTCTTTGTTGACGAAATATCGTGAAGGTATCCTGGTCGGGTCCGGGTGTGATAAAGGAGAAGTATTTGAAACAATCATGCAGAAGTCGGAGGAAGAAGCAGAGAAGGTCGCTGATTTTTATGACTATATTGAAATCCAGCCTCCGGGTAACTATAAACACCTGGTAGAGAAAGATCTTGTCCAAACCGAAGCGCAAATATTAGATATATTGAAACGGCTTGTCCGCATGGCTGAGCGATTGGGCAAAACTGTCGCAGCTACTGGCAATACCCATTATGTGGAGCCACATGAAAAGCAGTACAGACAAATATTGATTTCATCCCAAAATGGTAACCCGCTGAACCGTCAAACGCTGCCGGAGGTCCATTTCAAAACGACCAATGAAATGCTTGAGGAGTTATCCTTTCTAGGAGAGGAAAAAGCGAAAGAAGTAGTCGTTGCCAACACAAAGAAAATCGCTGCTCAGATCGGTGAGGTCTCGCCGGTAAAAGATGACCTTTATACACCGAACATCGAAGGTGCTGATCAGGAGATCCGCGAAATGTCTTATAACAAAGCAAGAAGCATTTATGGTGATGATATTCCTGAACTGATCGTGAAACGTTTGGAGAAAGAGCTTGATAGTATTATCGGGAACGGTTTTGCCGTCATTTACTTGATTTCCCAAAAGCTTGTGACCAAATCTTTGGAGGATGGTTACCTTGTCGGGTCACGGGGTTCTGTAGGTTCGTCGTTCGTTGCTACGATGACAGATATTACAGAAGTCAATCCACTGCCGCCTCATTACGTATGTCCGTCTTGTCAGTTTAATGAGTTTTTCACTGACGGTTCTGTCGGAAGTGGTTTTGATTTAGAGGAGAAGGAATGTCCGAATTGCAGCACTCCATTGAAAAAGGATGGACAGGATATCCCGTTTGAAACATTCCTTGGTTTCAAAGGAGATAAAGTTCCCGATATCGATTTGAACTTCTCAGGAGAATACCAGCCACACGCCCACAACTATACCAAAGAACTTTTTGGAGAAGACAGTGTCTATCGGGCCGGAACGATCGGTACCATTGCTGAAAAAACCGCCTATGGGTATGTGAAAGGGTATGCCGGTGACCATCAGCTGCAATATAAAAACGCAGAAATCGACCGTCTGGTTCATGGTTGTACAGGTGTCAAACGAACAAGCGGGCAGCACCCTGGAGGCATCATAGTCGTGCCTGACGATATGGAAATCTATGATTTCTCCCCTATCCAGTTTCCTGCTGATGATACAAAGTCTGAATGGAAAACGACACACTTTGACTTCCATTCTATCCATGACAATTTGTTGAAATTGGATATTCTAGGGCACGATGATCCAACCGTGATCCGGATGCTCCAAGACCTCAGTGGCATTGACCAAAAAGAAATACCAGTGGATGACGCTGAAGTCATGAAAATATTCAGTGGACCAGAAGCCCTTGGTGTAAACGCTGATCAAATCATGTGTAAAACCGGTACCTTAGGAGTTCCGGAATTCGGAACAAGGTTCGTTCGGCAAATGCTTGAAGACACAAAACCGAAGACGTTTGCTGAACTAGTCATCATCTCAGGACTGTCACACGGCACAGACGTATGGCTGGGCAATGCTGAACAGCTGATAAATGATGGGATATGTACACTGCCGGAAGTGATTGGATGCCGTGATGATATCATGGTGTATTTGATGCACAAGGGTCTTGAACCTTCCTTAGCCTTCAAAATCATGGAATTTGTCCGTAAAGGTCGTGGGCTTCAGGATGAGTGGATCGAAGAAATGAAGAAACACGGGGTCCCGGACTGGTACATTGATTCTTGTAAGAAAATCAAATACATGTTCCCGAAAGCACACGCCGCTGCTTATGTATTAATGGCGGTGAGGATTGCATATTTCAAGGTACATTACCCGATATACTTCTATGCCGCCTACTTCACTGTTAGAGCGAGTGATTTTGAACTCGATACAATGGTGAAAGGATCTGCAGCCATCCGCAGTCGGATAGAAGAGATTCAAGCCAAAGGTTTGGATGCCACACCTAAAGAGAAAAGTCTGCTCACAGTCCTGGAAATCTCGCTGGAAATGTGTGAGAGAGGGTATGGATTCAAGAACGTCGATTTATATCGTTCGAGTGCTACAGACTTCCTGGTGGAAGATAATGAATTGATTCCTCCGTTCAATGCAGTAGATGGATTAGGCACGAATGCTGCGATCAACATTGTGAATGCCCGTCAGGAAGGGGAGTTTCTCTCTAAGCAGGATTTGAGGGAACGCAGCCGCATTTCTAAAACCGTTCTTGAATACCTGGACAATTTCGGTTGTTTAGAAGGTATGCCTGACGAAAATCAACTCTCTCTATTTTGAGGTTATAAGGAAGCTTGAGCATGGCGCATTTCTACTATGTTGCAAAAATCAAGCAACTATGGTATATTTTTTATGGTGAGAAGAGCGATACGGACGAAGAGAAGAGTGGGGCAACCCACTCTTCTCTTCATATTCCAGGCTATTGCTTGTGGAGAAACTTCGATGCATCAGGGGCTTGGATGCCCGCGAGATGAACCGCTATGATACCTGTCATAGCGGTTTCTCGTGACATTTGAAAAATAGAGAGTCCTGATACTTAAATGAAATGAGCGAATAAATCCCATACTAATATGACTACTATTTATCATTGTGATCGAAGGAGGGAAGGGCATGAGCAATCATGTTACATCCGTTACTGAACGGCTCGTTCATCCGATTCTGGATGAAATGGACTTGGAACTTGTTGATATCGAATATAAAAAAGAAGGACAAAATTGGTACCTTCGTGTCTTCATCGATAAAGAAGGTGGAGTAGACATTGAAGAATGCGGACAAGTTTCTGAACAATTGAGTGAAAAGCTGGATGAAGAAGATCCGATTGAAATTCCTTACTTTTTGGAAGTCGCTTCACCAGGGGCTGAACGACCTTTGAAATCAGAAGCCGATTTCACAAAATTCGTCGGTGAGTATGTGTATATGAAGTTATACGAACCGATCGATGGCGAAAAAGAATTTGAAGGAACATTGAGATCTTTCGAAGATTCTACAGCCGTTGTGGAAATACGCATAAAAACAAGAAAGAAACAGCTTGAAATTCCGTATCAGAAAATAGCCAAAGCTAATTTAGCTGTTACGTTCAATTAAGGGGGAGAAGACTTTTGAGTAGTGAACTATTTGATGCCATGAATTATTTAGAAAAGGAAAAAGGCATCGACAAGAATTTGTTGTTGGAAGCGCTGGAGGCAGCTCTAATATCTGCTTATAAGAAGAACTTTAATTCCGCAACGAATGTCCGAGTGGATATTAATGAAGAAGAAAGTGCTATGAAAGTGTTAGCAAGGAAAGAAATCGTTGAAGAAGTCATGGATTCTCAGCAAGAAATCTCACTTGAAGAAGCAAAAGAAATCGATCCGAATTATGAGATTGAAGATGTGATTGAAGTGGAAGTGACTCCGATGGACTTTGGACGCATTGCTGCTCAAGCTGCCAAGCAGGTTGTCACACAGCGAGTCCGTGAAGCGGAACGCGGCATTATTTATGGTGAGTATGTCGATCGTGAAGAAGATGTCATGACGGGGATCATCCAGCGTAAGGATCCTCGGTTTGTTTATGTGAACCTGGGCAAGATTGAAGCACGCCTGCCTGAAGGTGAACAAATGCCGACAGAAACTTATGAAGTACATGATCGTTTGAAGGTGTTCGTGACCAAGGTTGAAAACAGCAACAAAGGTCCACACATTTATGTTTCCAGAACTCATCCCGGTTTATTGAAACGCTTGTTCGAGATGGAGGTTCCTGAAATTTACGACGGTACCGTTGAAGTAATGTCTGTAGCGCGTGAAGCAGGTGACCGATCTAAGATATCTGTTTATGCAGAAGATCAAGAAATCGATCCAGTCGGCTCTTGTGTCGGCCAAAGAGGTCAGCGGGTCCAAGCGATCGTCAATGAATTGAAGGGTGAAAAAATCGATATCGTCCAGTGGTCTGAAGACCCTGTAGCGTATGTTTCGAACGCATTAAGTCCATCCAAGGTCGTTGAAGTGCTCGTAGATGAAGAAGAAAAAGCGACGACGGTCATCGTTCCCGATTATCAGCTGTCCCTGGCTATTGGCAAACGCGGCCAAAATGCACGTTTAGCTGCTAAGCTGACAGGTTGGAAGATCGATATCAAGAGTGAAAGTGAAGCTCGTGAACAAGGAATGCTAACAGAGCAAAGTGAAACAGACGCAGATACTGATCTTGATGAAGAAATGTTTGATGAAGAATAAGGAGGGGGAGTATAATGACCCGTTCCAAAAAACCTTTAAGAAAATGTATAGTTACTCAGGAAATGGTCCCCAAGCAACAGCTTATCCGCGTTGTCCGCAATAAAGACGGAGAGATATTCGTGGATGAAACAGGTAAGAGGAACGGTCGGGGAGCCTACCTCTCCAAAGATATCCAAGTCATAGAACAAGCAGAAAAGCAGCAAGTGCTCAACCGTCATTTAAAAGCTAATGTCGATGCAAGTGTCTATGAAGAATTGAAAGCTAAAATAAAGGCGGACAAATCATGAGTGGCAGTTATCTGAATTTGATTGGATTGGCCCTAAGAGCAGGAAAATGTACGCTCGGGGAAGAGTCGATCATCAAAGACATTCAGAAGCGTAAAGCGAAACTGGTACTCATAGCCAATGACACTGGCAAACAAACAAAGAAAAAGCTGACAGATAAATGCAGCTTTTATGAAATACCCTGCTATGTGGTTGATGATCGAGATACATTATCACAAGCCATTGGAAAGGCAGGGAGAGTCGCGATCGCAGTTCTGGACCAAGGATTTGCGAAAAAGTTGCAATCGCTACTCGATGAATCTATTCGGGGGTGAAGATTATATGAGTAAAATGCGCGTATATGAATATGCCAAAAAAAATGAACTATCTAGCAAGCAGGTAATCCAAAAACTTCAAAATCTTAATATCGAAGTGACGAACCATATGTCTACGTTAGAAGACGATGAAGCGAAGAAATTGGATCAGGCTTTCGGAAAAGGGCAGAGTCCTCAACAACCGAAACAGGAAAAAGGCAATGCTGCTAAACCGAAAGACAACAAAAAGCCGGCAAATAAGAACCAGAAAAATAACAAGAAAAAGCAAAAACCAGCACAACAGCAGCCACAAGCTCAGAAAAAGGCTAAGAATCAGACACCTGAGAAAATCACCTACTCTGGCAGCCTGACCGTTGGTGAGCTGGCTGAGAAATTAGGTAAAGATTCATCTGATATTATTAAAAAACTCATGAATTTAGGGGTTATGGCTACGAAAAACCAGGATATGGATGCTGACTCCATCGAGTTAATTTGTGGAGAGTATGACGTTGAAGTAGAAGAAGAAGTCATTGTCGATGAAACAGACATCGAAAATATGACATTCGATGACGATCCTGCAGACTTGCAAGAGCGTCCGGCAGTCGTGACCATTATGGGACACGTCGACCATGGTAAAACAACGCTTCTTGACCAAATCCGGAACACGAAAGTGACAGAAGGTGAAGCAGGCGGGATTACCCAGCATATCGGTGCTTATCAAATTGAAGAAAATGAAAAGAAAATCACTTTCCTTGATACACCAGGTCACGCCGCATTCACGAGTATGCGTTCCCGAGGAGCGCAAGTGACAGATATCGCAATTCTGGTAGTTGCTGCTGATGACGGAGTCATGCCACAAACAAAAGAGGCCATCAGTCACGCAAAAGCTGCCGGAGTCCCGATTATCGTAGCTGTCAACAAGATGGATAAAGAAGGCGCTAACCCTGACCGCGTCATGCAAGAATTGATGGAATATGAATTGATCGCCGAAGATTTCGGTGGTGAAACGATATTTGTCAAAATGTCAGCCGTTAACGGTGAGGGTATCGAGAATCTTTTAGAAATGATTGTGCTTGTTTCTGAAATGGAAGAACTGAATGCCAATCCTGATCGTGCTGCCTATGGTACAGTCATCGAAGCTGAATTGGATAAAGGTCGCGGACCTGTAGCAACATTGCTTGTGCAAAACGGTACACTCAATGTCAGTGACTCCCTAGTTGTCGGGAATACATGGGGTCGTGTACGTGCGATGGTCAACGATATCGGACGTCGGGTGAAAGTTGCTGGACCGTCTACTCCTGTGGAAATTACGGGTCTTAACAATGTCCCGCAAGCAGGTGATCGCTTCTTAGTATTCGACGATGAGAAGAAAGCACGATCTGTCGGTGAAGCACGTGCTCAGAAACATTTAGAAGAAAATCGGAGTTCAACAGCGAGAGTCAGCTTGGATGACCTGTTCGATCAGATCAAACAAGGTGAGGTCAAGGATATTAACCTGATCGTCAAAGGTGACGTTCAAGGGTCTGTTGAAGCTTTGGCAGGGTCTCTAGAAAAAATTGAAGTTGAAGGCGTCAAAGTCAAAATCATCCACACAGGTGTAGGTGCTATCACAGAATCTGATATCGCGCTGGCTTCTGCTTCCAATGCCATCGTTATCGGTTTTAACGTCCGTCCAGATGGGAATGCTAGAAAAGCGGCAGAGTCTGAGGATGTAGAAATCCGTCTGCACAACATCATTTATAAAGTGATGGAAGAAATTGAAGCGGCGATGAAAGGGATGCTCGATCCTGAATATGAAGAGAAGATTATCGGGCAAGTTGAAGTTCGTGAAATCTTCAAAGTATCTAAAATCGGTACAATCGCCGGTTCATATGTAACAGAAGGTAAAGTGAACCGTAACTCAGGAATCCGCATCATCCGTGATGGTGTCGTCATCTACGAAGGTGAAATTGATGCTCTGAAACGTTATAAAGATGATGCTAAAGAAGTGCAAAAAGGTTATGAGTGCGGGATTACAATTAAGAACTTCAACGATATTAAAGTCGGTGACATTATCGAACCATTTGAAATGCAGGAAATTGAACGCACATGATTGTAAGCGCAGAAGTGGATTGCATCATCTATGAAGCGCAATCGTTGAAAGAAAAACGTGCTGTTCTGAAGCGGATCAAAACAAGGCTCCAAAATGAATTCAACATCGCTGTCAGTGAACTGGATTTTCAAAATCTATGGCAGCGTACCCGCCTTGGGCTGGTTACGATCGCGAGTGATAAAGTGATCGCTGAGCAGACGATGCAGCAGGCTTTAGCTTTCATCGATTCTTTTCCAGAGATCGAACGCACAGAGACGAACCAGGAATGGCTATGATGTCTTGTTTAAGAAGAGGTGAATGAACATGAATGACTTACGAGCGAACCGCGTCGGGGAACAGATGAAAAAAGAGATGAGCGATATCATCAGTAAAAAAATCAAAGATCCCCGTGTCGGCTTCGTCACTGTTACTGAAGTGAAGGTAACAGGTGATTTGCAACAGGCGAAAGTATATATTTCCGTATTAGGAGATGAAAAACAAAAACATGATACACTAGTAGGCTTAGCAAAAGCTAAAGGGTTCATCCGCTCCGAAATCGGCCAGCGGATCCGTCTTAGGAAAACCCCTGAAATCATGTTTGAGTTTGACGAAGCGATTGAACAAGGAAATCGTATCGAAACTATTCTCCGTGACTTGAATGATACGGATAGTTGATAAAAATCCGTGCTGACTCAGCACGGATTTTATGTGTAAATTTATTATGTCAGAGGTGGAAAACATGGATGGAATTCTTCCATTATGGAAACCTGAAGGGTTTACTTCCCACGATTGCGTGAGCAAAGCAAGAGGGATGTTGAAGACGAAGAAAATCGGGCATACCGGGACACTTGATCCAGACGTTGAAGGAGTACTACCGCTTTGCGTAGGAAAGGCAACAAAGATAGTACCTTTTCTCACAGACACGGATAAAGTCTACGAAGCTGTTGTGACTTTAGGAACTGCTACGGATACAGAAGACAGCAGTGGACAGATAGTTGAGTCGAAGGAAGTAACTGAAAATATTCCGTACAGTGAGATCGAAGACCATATTTCCTCTTTTCAAGGTGAGATTACTCAAACCCCGCCAATGTATTCAGCTGTAAGAGTGAATGGTAAACGCTTGTATGAATATGCAAGAGAAGGAATTGAAGTGGATAGACCCTCACGCCAAGTTCTGATCAAAGAAATCAGTATTCTTTCGAAGGATGAGGAGGTCGTAGAGGGAGAAATGTCTTTTTCACTGCGAGTTGTGTGTTCTAAAGGGACATACATCCGTACACTTTGTGTAGATATTGGGAAGACCCTAGGCTATCCTGCCCATATGTCTTCTCTTGTAAGGACAAAGACAGGCGGTATCACTCGGGATGAGTGTTACACATTGGCACAAGTTCAGGAGAAGGCTGACGAACATAAGGGGAAAGAGTTGCTTCTCCCTCTATCCCGTGGACTTTCGGATATGGTATCTTGGGAAGTAGATGAGGAATGGAAAGTGATGATCCAGCATGGACGTGTACTGACAAAACCTTCTCATATAGACGCGGAAACGTTCGCTGTAGTGCACGATAAAGAGGTCATTGCGATATATCAGCAGCATCCCAGTAAACCTGGATATGTGAAACCCGTTCGAGTGTTTTAATTTAGTGTAAAGCAGGTGAGTGGCATGAAAACATTTCATCTATCTACCTCTTCTTCCGCAAATCTCCTTTCTGTAGAACCGAATGTGGTGGCCGTCGGTTTTTTTGATGGTGTCCATAAGGGGCATCAGCGCGTCATAGCTACAGCAAAAGAGAAAGCCGACGCTTCAGGGGTAAGGTCTGCTGTCATGACTTTTGACCCGCATCCATCGGTGGTTCTGAAAAGAGAGCAGAGAGATGCCTATTATATAACACCACTTGAGGAGAAAGAAGAAATTCTCAAAGACATGGGACTCGATTATTTATTCGTTGTTACTTTTGATCGATCCCTGGCAGGATTATCTCCCCAGCAGTTCGTCGATGACTTTTTCATTCCTTTGAATGTAAGGAATGTTGTTGCAGGTTTTGATTTCACATATGGACATAAAGGTGAAGGTTCAATGAATACGCTTGCTCAACATTCCAGAGGTCGCTTCGCTCAAACTGTGGTCGAGAAGGTTGCAGATGGAGAAGAGAAGGTGAGTTCGACCCGAATACGTAAACTTTTAGACGTGGGAAAGGTGAACGAGGTCAATGATCTACTTGGCAGACCCTTTTTCGTAAAAGGAAAAAGCAATAGTGACCTCGCAAGGAAGATAATCGAAGTCCGTGTTGAAAACAGCTTCTATTTTCCCAATGAAGGTGTCTACACTGTTACTGTTCTGCTAAAAGGTATGCAGCATTACGGAATGGCCTGGTTGAAGAGTAAAGTACGTCAAGGTCAGGAACAAACCTGTACCTTCAATGTGTATTTGCTTGATATGGATGCAGGTCATAGTGAAGAAGATGTTACTGTTCGATTTCACAATAAGATAAAAGATGAGTTTGAATCGATCAATGTTGATTATATCGATGACCGACTGCAAAAAAGTGAAAAGGTTATCCGCAGTTTTTTCGGCTTGGAATAGAGGTTTTCCTTGCATTTTACCGAAAAAAAATGTACCCTTTAATATGGAACCTTCGCTTGGCGGATCGTAACTCCGACGTCCGCTCGGGGAATGGGAATTTTTAAATTTTTCAGGAGGTGTAGCTATAATGGCTATCACACAAGAACGTAAACAAGAACTTATCAATGAGTACAAAACTCATGACAACGACACAGGGTCTCCAGAGGTACAGATCGCTGTACTTACCGAGCAAATCACGACATTGAACGAACACCTGCGTGCACACAAGCAGGATCACCACTCTCGTCGCGGACTGCTTAAAATGGTAGGTAAGCGTCGTAACCTATTGAACTACCTTCGTAATAAGGACATTACACGTTACCGTGAGTTAATCAAGAGTCTTGGCTTGCGTCGTTAATGTATGGGAAAAAGCGGGAGTATTCCCGCTTTTTCTGTATGTTTACATACATAAGGGTGTAAACTGATCATAGACCCTTAAGTTGAATTAAGAGAGTTATCGAGAGGAGTTAAGTTCTTTATGGCAGAAGAAAAACAAGTCTATTCGATTGAAGTCGCTGGACGCACGTTTTCTGTTGAAATCGGCGAATTAGCGAAACAAGCGAATGGTGCAGCACTTATTCATTATGGAGATACGACAGTCCTGTCTACAGCAACGGGTTCAAAAGAACCTAAGGATCTGCCGTTCTTCCCATTAACCGTAAACTATGAAGAGCGTTTATACGCTGTTGGAAAAATCCCTGGTGGTTTCATAAAACGTGAGGGGCGCCCAAGTGATAAAGCAGTCTTGGCTTCCCGTTTGATTGACCGTCCGATTCGCCCATTATTCCCGGAGGGCTACCGTAATGATGTACAAGTCATCAGTTCGGTCATGAGTGTGGATCAGGACTGTTCATCTGAAATGGCAGCGATGTTAGGTTCTTCTATTTCATTGGGCATTTCCGACATTCCATTTGATGGACCCATTGCAGGGGTCATCGTTGGACGAGTTGACGGAGAGTTTGTCATCAACCCGACAATTGAACAGCAAGAAAAAAGTGACATTGATTTGACTGTCGCCGGTACAAAAGATGCCATCAACATGGTTGAAGCGGGTGCGAATGAAGTATCTGAAGCAGACATGCTTGAAGCGATCATGTTCGGACATGAGGAAATCAAACGCCTGGTAGCCTTCCAGGAGGAAATTGTTGCAGCAGTCGGAAGAGAAAAAATGGAAGTCAAATTATTCGATTTGGATGCTGAACTGAAGAGTAAAGTAGAAGCAGAAGCGACTGATGCTGTCGCTCAGGCTATTAAAACAGAAGAGAAAAAAGCACGTGAAGAAGCGATTGACCAGGTGAAAGCAGATGTGCTTGCCTCTTATGAAGAACAAGAAGCGGATGAAGAAACATTGAAACAGGTCGGTTCTATTTTAGAGAACATGGTGAAAACAGAAGTCCGCCTTTTGATTACAAAAGACAAAATTCGTCCAGATGGCCGTGGAGTCGATGAGATCCGCTCCTTGACCTCCCGTGTCGGCTTACTTCCAAGGACGCATGGTTCTGGATTATTCACTCGTGGCCAGACACAAGCGCTAAGTGTGTGTACTCTGGGTGCCCTTGGTGATGTTCAGATTCTGGATGGTCTTGACCTTGAAGAATCCAAGCGTTTCATGCACCACTATAACTTCCCGAAATTCTCAGTAGGGGAAACAGGACCGATACGTGGCCCTGGCCGTCGTGAAATCGGGCATGGTGCTTTAGGTGAGCGTGCTTTGGAAGTCGTCATCCCATCTGAGAATCAATTCCCTTATACTATCCGCTTAGTATCGGAAGTACTTGAATCGAATGGTTCGACTTCACAAGCAAGTATTTGTGCAAGTACATTAGCTATGATGGATGCTGGTGTCCCTATTAAAGCACCTGTCGCAGGAATCGCTATGGGGCTTGTTAAATCAGGCGATGATTATACAATCCTGACTGATATTCAAGGGATGGAAGATGCCCTTGGAGATATGGATTTCAAAGTAGCAGGGACTGAAAAAGGTGTTACAGCCTTACAAATGGACATTAAGATTGACGGTCTATCAAGAGATATTCTTGAAGAAGCGTTAGCTCAAGCGAAAAAAGGCCGTATGGAGATTTTGGGTCACATGCTCGAAACCATTCCTCAAACCCGCCAAGAGCTATCTGCACATGCACCTAAGATCATGACAATGAAAATCAACCCTGATAAAATTCGTGATGTTATTGGACCAAGCGGAAAACAGATTAACCAAATCATCGATGATACAGGGGTCAAGATCGACATTGAACAAGACGGCACTGTTTTCATATCTTCCACTGATGCAAGTATGAACACTACAGCACAAAAAATCATTGAGGATATCGTGCGTGAAGTTGAAGTTGGAGAAGTTTACGACGGTAAAGTCAAACGAATCGAAAAGTTCGGCGCGTTTGTTGAATTGTTCAAAGGAAAAGAAGGTCTTGTACACATTTCAGAAATGGCAGAAGAAAGAATCGGCAAAGTCGAAGATGTCGTTTCCATGGGCGATACGATCAAAGTGAAGGTAAAGGAAATCGATAATCAAGGTCGAATCAACCTTTCACACAAAGCTATTCTTCTGGATGAAAAGAAAAAGCAGGAATCGAATGCTGAATAATTGACGCTATTGAAAGAAAAGATACTGGCTTGCCAGTCTCTTTTTTTTTGGTTAGTCTAACCGGACAACTTGTGCATACACTTATTTCAGGGGTGGATGTCCATGAGTATTAGAGCGGTTGGGCTTTTTTTTATATGCATTTCTTTTCTGACTGGATTAGGACTTGCTTACTTTACAGTGAATGAAGCGGTGACAGTCAATAAAGATGATACTCTTTATCAGAAAATTAACGACGAAAAAGAGAAGTATGAGTGGGCGGCAGAAGATGCAAAAATAGACCCGGTATGGAAAAAAACTCCTGGCATTGTCGGGCGGGAAGTGGATGTAGAAGCTTCCTACAAGAAGATGAAAAAACAGGGTGGATATGACCCTGATCGATTCGTCTATAAATTGATCAAGCCAGAGGTGTCTATGGGTGACCTGCCGCCCTCGCCTATATATAGGGGCCATCCAGCTAAAGAGATGGTTTCCTTCCTTATTAACGTCTCGTGGGGGGAAGAGTTCATTCCGGATATGGTTGAAATCTTTTCGGAACATCAGGTGAAGGCCACTTTCTTCATCGATGGTGAATTTGCAAAAGAGTACACACATCTTATCCAGATGATTGAAGAAGAAGGACACATTATTGGAAGTCATGGGTATATGCATAAAGACATGGCCAAAATGTCTAAAGCGGATTCGAAAAACAACCTCGAACAAGCGGATGAACTCCTTTTTGCTCTGACGAAGGAAAAGGTTAAATATTTCGCTCCCCCGGCAGGAAGCTATAATGAGGGTACAGTAGAAGCTGCTCATGAGATGGGAATGGAAACAATCCTTTGGTCGGTTGATACGGTGGATTGGAAAAAGCCGACGAAAGACGTGCTGATCAGCCGGGTGATGAGCCGCCTGCATAATGGAGCTACTGTGCTTATGCATCCGACGGAAGTGACAGTCAACAGTTTGCCGGATTTAATCGAAAAAATAAAAAAGGAGGGCTATCACATAGCAGCCTTACCTAAATTGTTAAGTGAGGAAAGATGATGAGGGGTTGTGGGAAATGAGGATGAAGGCATTATCGAAAAAAGAAGTGATCGATGTGGAGAATGGTGAAAAACTCGGTGTACTAGGTAGAGCAGATCTCATTATTGATCCTGATTCCGGAATGATCAAGTCCTTAGTCATTCTGAACCAGGGTTTGATCGGTTTCGGGGCAGCTAGAAAAGAATTGACGATCGATTGGCATCAAATCAAAACCATTGGCGATGAAACCATTCTCTTGAAAAAACAGTAAAACACAACAGCAACTAGCGAGACTACTGTAGAACTGCAACTTTCTTAGTTATATATCAAAGAAAAAGCCGAGTAGGACGATATTATCGTTCTACTCGGCTTCTTTATTTCGATGAGCCATTCGGTCTCTTTCTCCTCCATGAGCTTTAGTATTCGTTTGATATTGACGGCAATATCGCCACCAGCCCTTGTATACGCAGTGTGATTTTCATTTATAAATCAAAAAAATCACTCTTTCAGATGTGCCATTTTGATTTCGAGATGAGTGTTCGGTGGTGACGCATGCGGGAACAGCGCGAGCCGGAGATCGACCTTCTTTATCAAGTCAGTTGTGCCCGTACCCGCGGCAAGCATCCACGGAGAAACAACAACTTCAACAGCTCCCTAGAGAGAAAAGGGTTTTTCAGTGACCTTGCAAATAGCTGCAGTGTTTTTTTGTTGTCGAACCAAATCACTAACTTATGGTTCCGGCATAGGATACAAAGAGATAAGACACTAGAAAAAGGAGACATCCGGGATGCTAACAGGATATCATGTTGCGGTTATAGGGGGCGATGCCCGGCAGATCGAACTCATACGAAGGCTGAATGAATGGGACGCAACTGTTTATTTAGCAGGATTCGATCAACTGAACGAAAGCTTCAGAGAAGCGATCGACTTGGATTTTGATAGTCAACAAGTGGAGAAGTTGGATGCAGTTATTCTTCCGGTTCCGGGAACAGACGATGACGGAAAGATCGAGGGCATTTTCTCAAATCAGCTCATTCATCTACCGGAAGAGTGGTTGAAAAGAACACCAGATCATTGTCTGATCTTCACTGGTATAACAAATACTCACCTGACGAAATTAGCAAATAAAGTCAACCGTTCTCTTATCCCTCTTATGGATCGAGATGATGTAGCTATTTACAATTCGATCCCGACGGTGGAAGGGACGTTGATGTTGGTCATTCAACATACAGACTTTACAATTCACGGTTCAAAAGTAATCGTCTTAGGTCTTGGTCGTCTCGGTATGAGTCTTGCAAGAACTTTCGATCACTTAGGGGCAGAAGTATTGGTTGGCGTACGTTCGTCAAAAAGTGCCGCGAGGGTATATGAAATGGGGTTGAAATCAATTGACATGAATGAAATCGACAAGGTGGATATGACGTGCGACATTTTATTGAATACCGTCCCACAGCTTGTCGTCAATGCCTCTGTGATAAAACAACTGCCCTCCCATGCATTGATTCTCGATCTTGCATCAAAGCCTGGAGGTACAGATTTTCGTTACGCAGATAAAAGGGGAGTCAAAGCCTTGTTAGCCCCTGGACTTCCCGGCATCGTAGCGCCTAAGACAGCTGGAAGAATCATCGCTGATGTGGTCTCACGTTTGTTGAACCAAAATGTACGAAAGGAGAATGGTTAATGTCTAAGTTGAAAGGTAAAGTGATAGGTTTTGGACTTACGGGCTCCCACTGCACGTATCATGAAGTTTTCCCCATCATGCAAGAACTCGTGGATTTGGGCGCCACCGTCATTCCCGTTTTATCTTATACGGTTCAGAATACAGATACAAGGTTTGGAGATGCAGTCGATCATTTGAAAAAAATTGAGGAGATCACAGGAGAAAAACCGATCCTGACCATTCCTGACGCAGAACCACTTGGACCTAAGCGTCCACTCGATTGTATGGTCATCGCACCACTCACGGGAAATTCAACAAGTAAGTTCGCTAATGCCTTGACGGATTCTCCTGTATTGATGGCAGCCAAAGCTACTCTGCGAAATGAGAATCCTGTTGTCTTGGCTGTTTCTACAAATGATGCACTTGGACTGAACGGAGTAAATGTGATGCGTTTAATGGCTACAAAGAACATTTACTTTGTCCCGCTCGGGCAGGATCATCCTTTTAAAAAGCCGAATTCCCTCGTAGCGGACATGAAACTCATACCTGAAACGATCGAGGCAGCTTTGGAAGGGAAGCAGCGTCAGCCGGTTTTAATCGAAAGGTACCCAAATTAATTCCACTTTTCATACCAGGTCTTCTTGTAAATATGATAAAATAACAAAAATAGTGACATGTCTTACTATTCTTACAACTATCATACAGAAGAGGGGATACCAATATGAGTGAAAAAAAACGATATAATGTAGCTGTTGTCGGAGCCACTGGAGCAGTTGGCCAAAAAATGTTAGAAACATTAGAAAACCGGGATTTTCCTATTGAGCAACTGAAGCTTCTATCTTCCAGCCGTTCCGCAGGATTGAAAATGACGTATAAAGGAGACGAATACGTTCTGGAAGAAGCGACCCCTGAAAGTTTTGATGGCGTTGATATCGCTTTGTTCTCAGCGGGAGGATCCATATCCAAAAAACTTGCTCCAGAAGCAGTAAAACGTGGAGCAGTGGTCATAGATAACACGAGTGCTTTCCGGATGGCAGAAGGTGTACCTTTAGTTGTGCCTGAAGTGAATGAAGGAGATATTGAACATCATCAGGGAATCATTGCCAACCCTAACTGTTCTACTATTCAAATGGTAGCAGCGCTTGAGCCTGTACGTAAGGCTTTAGGAATGAAACGCGTAATCGTATCAACGTATCAAGCAGTCTCCGGAGCTGGTAATGAAGCGGCTGATGAATTACGTGATCAGTCCCAATCCTTTTTGAACGGAGAGGATCTGGAAGCTAACATCTTACCTGTCAAAGGGGATGAAAAACACTACCCTATCGCATTCAATGCATTGCCGCAAATTGATGTTTTCCAAGAGAATGGTTATACATTTGAAGAAATGAAAATGATTAATGAAACGAAAAAAATCATGCACTCACCAGATCTTCCTGTAGCAGCGACATGCGTGCGTCTTCCATTCTTCACTTCTCATGCAGAAAGTGTATATGTGGAAGTAGAAAAAGAAGGGGTTACGGTTGAGGAAATCAAGGAATTGATGAACAATGCGCCAGGGATTGTATTAGAGGATGATCCATCTACTCAAACTTACCCGACTCCATTGAGTGCTGCAGAGAAGAAAGATGTCTTTGTAGGGCGGATTCGGAAAGATTTAGATGAGGATAAAGGATTTCACCTTTGGGTCGTTTCTGATAACTTGTTGAAAGGTGCTGCGTGGAACTCGGTTCAAATAGCAGAACGGTTGATCGCCAATAAGTGGCTGTAAACTTCTTTGAGTTGAGGTGGCCAAATGAAGCTACTTGTACAAAAATTCGGTGGAACGTCCGTCCGGGATCTGAAAAGCCGTTCCCGGGCGATCCATCATGTAAAAAACGGATTGAGTGAAGGTTACAAGGTTGTTGTCACTGTTTCTGCCATGGGAAGAAAAGGAAGCCCTTATGCAACTGATACTCTATTAGGACTTGTCGATTTCCCGCATACCATTGTCACTCCAAGAGAGCAGGATTTGATGATGTCCTGTGGCGAGACCATTTCTTCGATTGTATTTTGTCATGAACTCTGTAAAGAAGGAATTTCAGCCGTTTCTTTAACAGGAGCTCAGGCAGGTATAATGACCAACAGTGATTTCACAAAAGCAAAAATAACACAGATGAATCCTTCCAGAATCTTTGAAGAACTAAAAGATAAAGATGTCGTGGTAGTAGCGGGTTTTCAGGGTCAAACGTTAAGAGGGGAAGTAACAACAATCGGCCGTGGTGGAAGTGATACTACAGCCGCAGCTCTAGGAGCAGCTCTTCAAGCGGAATGCATCGAAATTTTCACTGATGTAGATGGAATCATGACTGCAGACCCAAGGTTGGTACAAGAAGCCCGTCCACTGAACACGATTACGTATAATGAAATTTGTAACTTAGCTTACCAAGGGGCAAAAGTCATCCACCCTCGAGCTGTCGAGATAGCGATGTATGCTAAAGTTCCAATTCGTGTCCGTTCCACATATTCAGATCTGCCAGGTACTCTGGTTTCAGGGACGAAAGAAGATCGGTTAGGGCAAGACATCTCAGATCGAACTGTAACAGGCATCGCCCATATGGCTGGACTTACTCAAATTAAAGTACAATCTAAAGAAGATCCCTCCAAACTTCAATCAGATGTCTTCAAATCAATGGCCTCAGCTAATATTTCTGTCGACTTCATCAACATTTCTCCAAGTGGTGTCCTATACACTATTGACCATATTTACGCTGAAAAAGCTGCCCAAATCCTCAATAACCTGGGGTATGACCCTGAAATACGTAACGGTTGTGCGAAAGTTTCGACTGTTGGAGCTGGTATTACGGGAATACCAGGCGTTACAGCAAAGATTGTTCAGACCCTGACAGATATCGGCATTCAAATTCTTCAATCTGCCGACTCCCACACGACCATTTGGGTGTTGATCAAGGAAGAAGATCTTGTTCCTGCTGTCAACGCTTTACATGGAACGTTTCAACTGAGCGTGGATGCGAAGAAAGGGGAAAAGCAAAAGTGAACTTCGGAAAAGTTTTAACTGCCATGGTGACCCCTTTTAACAGCCATGGGAAGATCGATTATGAAAAGACGACCCTGCTTGTTGAACATTTACTCAATAATGGAACGGATGGATTGGTCGTAGCAGGGACCACAGGGGAATCACCGACTCTATCCTCCGAAGAAAAGATAAAGTTGTGGAAACATGTCGTTCAAGTCGTCAATGGTCGTGCACCGGTTATAGCCGGAACAGGCAGCAATTGCACAACATCGTCGATTGAACTTTCTAAAGCTGCAGAAAAAACTGGTGTAGACGGTGTAATGCTGGTGGCACCTTATTACAATAAACCTAATCAAAGCGGCTTGTATGAACACTTTAAGAATATTGCTCAAGCGGTTCAGTTACCAGTCATGGTTTATAATGTACCCGGCCGCTCTGTCGTACGTATCCAGCCGGAAACCATCGTACGGTTAGCTGAAATAGATAATATCGTTTCCGTAAAAGAAGCTACCGGTGATTTAGATGGGATGGCTGAAATCATCTCTGGGACAGATGAAAAGTTTTCATTATATAGCGGGGATGATAATTTGACTCTTCCGGCTTATGGAATCGGTGCACAAGGGATCATATCCGTTTCTGCTCACGTGATAGGAAATGAAATGCAGAAAATGCTTCAGCTCTATGATACCGGCAAAGGGAAAGAAGCAGCGACTCTTCATAGAAAACTATTGCCAATTTTTAATGGAATGTTCACGGCCCCTTCACCTGCACCGGTCAAAGAAGCACTGAAGAAAGTAGGAATCGATACAGGAGGGATAAGACTTCCTTTAGTTCCATTAACCAAAGAGGAGAAATTATTCATCCATCAGCTTTTAGATGAATTGGAGAAGTGAATTATAACCGCCCGGTTTCTTTTAAAATCGGGCGGTTATTTTATTGGGCAGCTCCAACCCGGCCGTTTTGCTTATGCTAGTCGAGTCTCCCCCAATCGCTTCCGCTTTTCTAAATGTCCAGCTCCAGCGATCAGCCTCTCGAGACATAAGCAATCCGCCGGTGGGACGAAGGCAGTCCCCCAGCCGTTTTGCTTATACTAGTCGAGTCTCCCCCAATCGCTTCCGCTTTTCTAATGTCCAGCTCCAGCGATCAGCCTCTCGAGACATAAGCAATCCGCCGGTGGGACGAAGGCAGTCCCCCAGCCGTTTTGCTTATGCTAGTCGAGTCTCCCCAATCGCTTCCGCTTTTCTAAGTATGTTTCATTTGGTTTGTGCAATACTACGGAAAAGAACGAAAGGGGTGCGATTTATGAAAGAAGATTCTCCGAAAGATAAAGATCAATCCAAATCACAATCTTCGTTGGTCGATAAGATTCAGCAGTTAGGGCAAAGTAGTGTCCCTCAGCCTGCAGATTCAAATATTCATGTTCTGCCGATCATAGGGCAGGTAGAGGGGCATGTCCAGCTGCCATCTCAAAACAAAACAACGAAATATGAACATTTAATCCCACAATTGATTGCCATCGAGCAAAATCCTAAAATTGAGGGACTTGTCGTGTTGTTGAATACTGTGGGGGGCGATGTCGAAGCAGGACTTGCTATTTCCGAGATGATCGCTTCCTTATCGAAACCTACTGTATCCATCGTGCTTGGGGGAGGGCATTCAATCGGTGTTCCCATTGCTGTGTCAGCCGATTATTCATTCATAGTGGAAACGGCCACAATGACTATTCACCCGATTCGGATGACAGGTCTCGTTATAGGGGTACCGCAAACGTTTGAATATATGGATAAAATGCAGGATCGAGTGATAAATTTTGTCACACGCCATTCGAATGTCGAAGAGGAAAAGTTTAAGGAATTAATGTTTGATAAAGGGAACCTGACACGGGATATCGGAACGAACGTAGTCGGTCAACAAGCTGTGGATCACGGTCTGATCGATGCTGTGGGGGGGGTTCAAGAAGCTATGATGAAATTGAATGAAATGATCGAACAAAACAAAGGCCCTGAACAGCAGGTGGTTCAATGACGATTTTATATACACCACTCAGTGAACATGATATTTTCCCTCAGGAATCAAATGCATCAGTTGTCTATCAAGAACATAAAAACTGTCCATTGAAATGTTTACAAACCGAGGATGGTAAAAAACAGATCATGCAAGTGCTTTCTACAGATCCTTCGCATTATATGGATCCATCCCTTCAACCAGGACAATGGTTGGACTCGTAACTCCATATCAAGCTATGATATAATAAAGAGGACAGAAAGGTAGGATGCCGGTGTCGCTTTCTTCGATTCATTGAAGGAACCATCGGCATCCTTCTCTTTTCCGTTTTTCGATATGGAGGTGGAAGTGATATGGCTAGAAAAAGAAAAAAGAAAAAAAAGCAATCCAATTTGAAGAGCCATGTGAAATTTGAATTGATCGGCCTCTTATTTCTCTTCATTTCGGTGATTGGGAGTGGAGCCTCCGCTATCAGTGATGGGGCGATCCCTGGAGGACTGGAAAGATTTTGGCAGTTTTTATTCGGGGTTTGGTATTTTATCGCCTCTTTGTTTTTCCTTATTGTCGGGATTTATTTAATGGTAAAACGAAAATGGCCTACTTTTTTACATAAACGTCTTTTAGGCGTGTACATCATCCTTACTTCATTGTTGCTGTTCACCCACCTTGAAACTTTATCTGGTGATTTAGCGGCAGGGAATTCAATTTTGTCTATGACATGGGAACGAATTACAGAAATGATGCGAGGAGAAAGTTCCTTTTATAGTGTAGGAGGCGGTTTGGCAGGCGCTATCCTCTTATCCATCACCTACTACCTTTTCTCTGGAGTCGGGGCCGCAATCGTTGCCTTTTTCCTCTTTATTATCGGAATCATTTTTGTAAGTGAATGGTCCATAGGGGAGTTGTTTTCTAAACTCGGTGAAAAGCTGAAAGTCATCAGTCAGGATCAAAGGGAAAGGCTGAAGAAATCGAAAGCTGATAAAACCGAAAAACGTAAGGCTCTACCAAATGAAAAAGAAGAAGCGGATGATACGGTGGTTTATGAAATCGAGGATACTAGTGAAGATCAGGCTGAAGAGCCGATCATCCAGGATTTCACTGAACATGCATACAAAGCAAACCAACAGTCACCTACCAAGGCCTCTGGTGCTCCCGCAAATGAAAAAGAAGAAGCGGATGAAGTGAACTTAGAGAAATCCATGCCTACTGCTGAATTAGAAAACTTTGATTACCGCTTGCCGAGCCTGGAATTATTGGATGAACCTTCATCAACACCCCAGAGTCAAGGGAGGTCCCATATCCAGGCGACAGTCAGGAAACTGGAAAAAACTTTTCAAAGCTTCGGAGTCAAAGCGAAAGTTACGAAAGTGCACGTCGGTCCGGCTGTTACCAAGTATGAAGTGTATCCCGATGTCGGTGTGAAAGTAAGTAAAATCGTCAATTTGAACGACGATTTAGCACTGGCTTTAGCAGCGAAGGATATCCGTATCGAGGCACCGATCCCAGGGAAGTCAGCGGTCGGAATTGAGGTTCCGAACCAAGAAGTCTCTATGGTTTCTTTAAGGGAAGTATTAGAAACTGGCAAGTCGAATCCAGATTCCAAGCTCAGTTTTGCTCTCGGTCGTGATATTTCCGGCGAAGCTGTCATGTCAGAGCTCAACAAAATGCCCCACCTTCTCGTGGCGGGGGCGACAGGCAGTGGTAAAAGTGTCTGTATCAACGGGATTATCACGAGTATTTTGATGCGATCAAAACCACATGAAGTGAAAATGATGATGATCGATCCGAAGAAAGTGGAATTGAATGTATACAATGGAATTCCGCATTTGCTCGCTCCTGTGGTGACAGATCCTAAAAAAGCGTCCAGAGCATTGAAAAAGGTTGTATCTGAAATGGAACGTCGATATGATCTTTTCTCAGATTCAGGGACGAGAAATATCGAGAGTTATAATGAGTATATCAAGAAACACAATCAGGAAAATGATGATGAACAGCCACAATTGCCTTATATCGTTGTATTAGTTGATGAGTTGGCTGATTTAATGATGGTTGCCTCAAATGAAGTAGAAGACGCAATTACACGCTTGGCTCAAATGGCCAGGGCAGCAGGGATTCACTTGATTATTGCGACCCAGCGTCCATCAGTCGACGTTATTACAGGGGTGATCAAAGCGAATATTCCTTCAAGGATTGCCTTCAGTGTTTCTTCGCAGACAGACTCTCGTACTATTTTGGATTCAGGCGGGGCAGAAAAATTACTAGGGCGTGGGGATATGCTCTTTACTCCAGTAGGCTCGAACAAACCTACACGTGTGCAAGGGGCGTTTTTATCCGACGAAGAAGTAGAAAGAATTGTCAACTTCTGTGTTGAGCAACAGCGAGCGCAATACCAGGAGGAAATGATTCCTGAGGAAGAGAGTGAAGTGAAGCAGGAAGTAGACGATGACCTATACCCTGAAGCTGTTCAAATGGTCATTGAAATGCAAAGTGCGAGTGTTTCAATGATCCAACGCAGGTTCCGTGTAGGATACACGAGAGCGGCACGGCTTATCGATGCGATGGAAGATAACGGGATTGTCGGTCCATACGAAGGAAGCAAGCCGAGAAATGTACTCGTCTCCCAGTCTTCTGAAGAACAACATACATCTTAAACTTCGGGTAATGGTAATAGCTCGGCAACTGAATTATTGAAAAACTAGCGAACCTATATTAATTCATAAAGTTAAGAAAGCTACTGCGTCCTGCAGTAGCTTTTTTTTAGCGACTGGAAATGATAAAAAATCACACTGGAAAATAGGTATGGCAGGGATCATTCAGCGTCTATCCTTGGGTAAGGTTCAGAATTAAACGTTCGGGATTTCTATAGGAGTTTTCCGACCTTTTCAGAACTTCATCGGCCACTTTAATATGGCAGAAAATTCACCCTTCATAGGTTTGAATTTGTGTTGTCCAGGTGCCGATGTTATTGGGTGTCTATTCTCAAACTAGGAGGTATTAATCAGATTAGTTGTAGCAAAATTCATAAAAATGTCCTAATTCTATTTATTTATTTGCTGAATAGTGTTATATTATTGTCAAAATGTGATGTGTCGAACGTCAGATGTCAGATCTCTTTTTTGTTAGTTCATTAGACATGGGGTGAATATGGATGTCCATCAGGCAGGATACTCGTCATCTGTACTTACAGGTGATTGAGCAAATCAAACGTGATATTGAAAATGGTACCTTTTTAGAAAAAGCGAAACTTCCTTCAGAATTTCAGTTATCTAAATCTCTAGGGGTTTCAAGAGCCACGCTTCGAGAGGCGCTCCGAATATTAGAAGAAGAAGGTGTCGTTACAAGAAGGCATGGAGTTGGAACTTTCGTCAACCCTAAGCCTTTGTTCACCTCGGGTATAGAAGAACTTGATAGTGTAACAGGGATGATCACCAAGTCGGGCATGACCCCTGGTTCTCAGTATTTATCAGCAGAGCTCATTGAGCCAACTGAAGAGGATCGCAAGCGATTCTCCCCACTTGAAATACATAATATTGCGAAAGTGGAACGAGTGAGAACAGCTGACGAACAACCGGTCGTCTATTGTACGGATAAGATTCCGCAGGGTTTATTACCAATCGATCAAGTAAGAGAAGCCGATTCATTATTCAATGTGTTGGAGAGATATACCGGGAAAACGATAGCATATGCGGTTACACACATTGAACCGATCGGATTTCACGAGCGAATATCTCCAATATTGAACTGTGAGCCTGATCAGGCATTACTGCTATTAAGACAAATGCACTATTCTCAAGACGATGTACCAATGCTGCTGTCCTCTAATTATTTCAGAGCGGACAAGTTCAGTTTCCATGTCTTACGAAAAAGAGTGTAAGGGCTTACAAAAAAGTATGTCATATCGAGGATTTGGGGAGGTGAGGCCGTTTACAGAAGAAACGACTGCTGTGGTTAGACCTATGACATACTTAACAAATTAGGGGGTAATTGTTTTGTTTAAAAGCCGTTTGCTTTTAGTTTTCGTACTTGTATTGACTCTTGGTGTTTTCTTAGCTGCTTGCGGATCTTCAGATGGTGAAGAAGACACAAGTGGGGATTCTGGTGGAAATGAAGAAACATCTGAAGATAGTGGCGATGGTGATTTTTCAGTAGCTATGGTAACGGATGTAGGTGGAGTGGATGATAAATCATTCAACCAATCTGCTTGGGAAGGTCTTCAAGCTTTTGGCGAAGAAAATGGAATGAGCAAAGGTGAAGGCTTTGATTATGCACAATCTGAAAGTGATGCTGATTATACTACAAACTTGAACCGTTTAGTACGTCAAGATTATAACTTGATTTTCGGTATCGGGTTCCTGCTTGAGCCAGCGATTACTGAGGTTGCAGGACAGTATCCTGATACAAACTTTGCAATTGTAGATTCTGTTGCTGAAGGTGACAATGTTGCGAGCATCACTTTTAAAGAGCACCAGGGTTCTTTCTTAGCTGGTGTTGCAGCTGCTAAGAAAACGAACACAAACAAAATCGGTTTCTTAGGCGGCGTTGATAGTGATTTGATCAACAAATTCGAAGCTGGGTTTATTGCAGGCGTGAAATCTGTAAACGCTGATATTGATGTAACTGTGGAGTATGCTGAAAGCTTTGCAGCGGCAGATAAAGGTAAATTGATTGCTGCGGATATGTATTCTCAAGATATTGACGTAATCTATCATGCATCTGGAGCAACAGGAAACGGTGTATTCGCGGAAGCGAAAGATATCAAAAACAGCAATCCTGACCAAGATGTTTGGGTCATCGGTGTCGACCGTGACCAGCATGAGGAAGGTCAGATCGGTGATACCAATGTAACCCTTACTTCAATGGTTAAACGTGTAGATATCGCTGTTCAGGACGTTACACAACAAGCGAAAGATGGTGAGTTCCCAGGGGGAGAAGTAGTAGAGTATGGCCTTGGTGATGACGCAATCAGTATCGCTCGTACGAACGAAGAAGCAATGACGGAAGAAATCGTTTCATCCGTAGAAGAATGGAAAGAAAAGATCATCAACGGTGATGTAGAAGTACCAAGCACTCGTGAAGATCTTGAAACATACCTAGGTTCACTATAAAAAATGATGAAAAAGGCTGGTGAAAGCCGGCCTTTTTCTTCTATAAACAGAAAATCATCAAATGAAAAGATTGTTCCGGCCCTTTTCATTTGATGATTTTTTCAAGCGCAATTGGGGGAGGGGAAAGAGACGAATGGATTATGTTATTGAAATGTTAAACATAAGAAAAGAGTTTCCTGGCATAGTAGCCAATGATAACATCAATCTTCAAGTTGAAAAAGGAGAGATACATGCTCTCTTAGGTGAAAATGGTGCAGGTAAATCAACCTTAATGAACGTACTGTTTGGTCTCTATCAGCCGGAAAGAGGCGAAATCAAGGTGCGTGGAAAGAAAGTGCATATTACAGACCCGAATGTTGCTAATGGTCTTGGCATCGGGATGGTCCACCAGCACTTTATGCTTGTCGACACATTTACAGTGACAGAAAATATCGTCCTTGGAAGTGAACCCAAAAGATGGGGCACAGTCAATTTACGGACAGCAGAAAAGGAAGTGCAGGAACTTTCAGAACGTTACGGTTTGAATGTCGATCCAAAGGCTAAGATCAGAGATATCTCTGTAGGTATGCAACAGCGTGTAGAAATCTTGAAAACGCTTTACCGCGGTGCAGAAATCCTTATTTTTGATGAACCGACAGCGGTTTTGACCCCGCAGGAGATTAAAGAATTGATCGAAATCATGCACAACCTCGTTAAAGAAGGAAAATCCATTATTTTGATTACACACAAACTGAAAGAAATAATGGAAGTCTGTGACCGTTGCACTGTCATACGAAAAGGTCAAGGCATTGGAACTGTCAATGTTTCAGAAACCAATGTTAACGAACTCGCTTCTTTGATGGTAGGTCGCGAAGTCAGTTTTTCTACTGAAAAAACACCCGCAAAGCCAGCGGAAACTTACCTTTCGATCAAAGATCTGCGTGTTAAAGATGTTCGGGGAGTTGAGATGGTCAAAGGCTTGAACATTGAAGTCAGGTCCGGGGAAATCGTGGGTATCGCCGGTGTTGATGGCAACGGGCAGACAGAATTGATAGAAGCTATCACAGGTTTACGTAAGAGTGATTCCGGTTCCATTACCCTTCACGAAAAAGTGATTACAAACCTGAATCCTAGAAAAGTTGCTCAATCGGGAATTTCTCATATACCACAAGACCGCCATAAATTCGGTTTAGTGCTCGATTTTCCCATCGGTGAAAATATGGTGCTGCAAAGCTACTATAAGGAGCCTTTTTCAAAAAAAGGCGTGATGAACTTCAAAAATATCTATAAAAAAGCTCAGGAATTGATTGATGAATATGATGTTCGTACGCCGGATTCCTACACGAAAGCACGAGCTTTATCTGGTGGAAACCAGCAAAAGGCCATTATAGGCAGGGAAGTCGACCGTTCACCGGACTTGATCATAGCTGCTCAGCCGACAAGGGGCCTTGACGTCGGGGCCATTGAATTCATCCATAAAAAATTAATAGAAGAACGTGATAAAGGAAGAGCTGTTTTACTATTATCCTTTGAACTAGATGAAATTATGAATTTGAGCGATCGGATAGCGGTTATGTTCGATGGGAAAATAGTGTCTGATGTGAAGCCTGAGGAGACGAATGAACAAGAATTAGGACTCCTGATGGCTGGGAACACAGCACAGAAAGCAGGTGATCAGTAATGTTTTCAAATCGAATGGTCAATCTGCTGATTCCGATCATATCTGTTGTGCTCGGGCTGCTTTCGGGTGCGATCATCATGCTTGTTTTCGGATATAATCCAATTGCTGGCTTCGGTGCATTATGGAACGGAGCCTTTGGAGATGCATACTTTCTTGGTGAGACGATCCGGCAAGTCACCCCTTATATCCTTTCTGGACTTGCTGTAGCTTTCGCCTTACGTTCAGGCTTATTGAATATTGGTGTCGAGGGTCAGGTTTTTGTAGGCTGGCTGGCATCGGTGTGGATCGGGGTTGCATTTGAACTGCCGATGATCATTCATTTGCCGCTTGCTATCATTGCTGCTGCGTTGGCGGGGGCCTTTTGGGGATTCATCCCTGGTATCCTTAAGGCGAAGCTCGGGGTTCATGAAGTTATCGTTACAATTATGATGAACTATATTGCCTTATATGTATGTAATTCATTCGTCCGAAATGTCATCACAGATGGTGCGGACCGCACGGATAATATTGCTGCTACCGCTTCTCTTCAATCAGAATGGCTGGCAGGATTGACGTTCTATTCAAGAATTCACTACGGATTCATTTTGGCTATCTTCATGGCATTAGTCATGTGGTTTGTGTTGAACCGTACCACAAGAGGTTTTGAATTGCGTTCCGTCGGTTTCAACCAGCATGCTTCTAGATATGCCGGAATGAACGTAAGTAAGAATATCATTCTTGCCATGGTCATTTCTGGTGCTTTTGCAGGTCTTGCAGGAGCGATGGAAGGTCTGGGCACGTTCGGGTTCATGTCCATCAAGTCTGGTTTCACGAATATCGGTTTTGATGGGATCGCCGTAGCTCTTTTGGGAGCGAACACGGCATTAGGTGTTGTGCTTGCCGCTTTCTTATTCGGTACCTTGAAAATCGGTGCCTTGAACATGCCGACAGAGGCTGGCGTACCTACAGAACTTGTAGAAATCATTATTGCTTTGATCATTTTCTTTGTCGCATCCAGTTACATGATCCGCTGGGTCATCCTGCGCTTCAAAAAGGAGGGGAAATAAATGGAATTCATTGATATATTAAGTCGTATTCTTGGTTCGGCGATTCTTTTCGCTTCCCCTCTGATTTTCACTGCGCTCGGTGGAGTGTTCAGTGAACGCTCGGGGGTTATCAATATTGGCCTTGAAGGTCTGATGGTAATGGGAGCATTCATTGGTGTTGTATTCAATTTGACGTTTTATGAAACGTTCGGAAGTTTCACTCCGTGGATGTCCATTTTTGTCGCGATGGCAGGTTCTGCGATTTTCGCACTTGTCCATGCTCTAGCTTCCATCACCTTCCGGGCGGATCAAGTTGTAAGTGGTGTCGCGATCAACTTTTTAGCGCTTGGTATCGGATTATTTTTGACAAAACAATGGTATGACAAAGGGCAGACGGATATTATTTCACGCCCTTTTTATTCTATGGATATCCCAGTATTAAGTAAAATTCCGATTATCGGCGATTTGTTTTTCACTGGGTGGTATTTGACTTCTTATTTAGCGATTTTCCTTGCCTTCGTGGCCTGGTTCTTTATTTATAAGACACCATTCGGTCTTCGTCTGCGTTCTGTCGGAGAACACCCGATGGCGTCTGACACAAATGGGATCAATGTATATAAGATGCGTTACATCGGCGTCATGATTTCCGGAGCCTTAGGGGGTCTTGGAGGGTCTGTATATGCCTTGACGATCGCTCTGAACTTTTCTCATGCGACGATTGTTGGTCAGGGATTCATGTCCTTGGCGGCAGTCATCTTCGGGAAGTGGCACCCACTCGGGGCCCTTGGAGCAGCAATATTTTTCGGGTTTGCTCAAAGTTTGAGTATCGTGTCTTCCGATATCGCTCTATTAGAAAATGTTCCGCAAATATTCTTATTGATTGCCCCTTATGTCTTGACGATTCTGGCATTAGCAGGATTCATAGGAAGAGCGGAAGCACCAAGATCACTTGGGGAAGCTTACGTAAAAGGGAACCGTTAATCAAAATTAAGTCCGGTGCATTTGTACCGGACTTAATTTTTTACTTTTTCACACATATACCTTAGCATAGGACATAGCTTTGATGGATGAATATGGACATGTAGGTCTATAATAAAAAAAGAATGATGAGGAGGATGTATATATGAAATTGACAGAAGAAACGTTACTTGAAAAAGAAGGATACCGACTACATATTTTACCCAGCAAAAAATACAAAACCATCAATATCGTAGCAAAATTCAAAGCCCCATTAAAAAGAGAGGGCATTACAGAGAGGGCACTTCTCCCGCACGTATTACAAAAAGCTACGAACAATCACCCTAATGTGCGCTCATTGCAGTCCGCTTTTGAGAATCTTTATGGAACAGCTCTGTCCAGTGACGGTTCGAAAAAAGGAGAAAATCACGTAATCAGCTTTCGTATGGAGGTTGTGAATGAAGCTTATTTGAACGATCAGGAGCCGATTCTGGAAGAAGCATTCAAGCTTTTTCACGAAGTGCTCTTCGATCCGAAAGTGGAGGGCGATGGATTCGATGAAGCCATTGTGTCCCGTGAAAAACAGACGCTGGAACAAAAAATCACCTCAATAAAAGATGACAAAATGAGTTATGCGAATTTGCGTCTCATGGACCACATGTGTAAAGACGAACCTTATGCCCTGCACGTCCATGGTTACCAGGAGGATATGGCTGATATTACACCTGATAAACTCTATGGTTACTACCGTCAGATGATCAAAAATGACATGCTGGATGTCTATGTGATCGGCGATATGGATCAGGCAGCAGTCGAGAAAATGACCGATCAGTATTTTTCCAGAAGTGGAAGCAATAATGATGACAATGATCAAGTATCTGTATCTAAACAGGTGGAAGAACCTGCCGAAATCATAGAAAGAGAAGAAGTGAACCAGGGTAAACTGCACCTCGGCTACCGCACGAACACTAAGTTCGGTGATGATGATTACTATGCTTTACAAATTTTCAATGGCCTTTTCGGTGGGTTCCCAAGTTCAAAGTTATTCATGAACGTAAGGGAGAAGCACAGCCTCGCTTATTATGCTGCTTCCAGATTTGAAAGCCACAAAGGTTTACTGCTTGTCTTCAGTGGGGTGGATCCAAAAGATTACGGGCAGGCGAAAACCATTATATTAGAACAGATGGAAGCCATGAAAAAAGGCGATTTCACAGAAGAACAAGTACAAGAGACCACTGAACAGGTTGTCAACCAACTTCAAGAAACGATGGATAATGCCAACGGGCTGATTGAGGTTCTCTACCATCAAATGCTTTCTGGTGCAGAAATGCCTGCGAATGAGTTGATTGATAATATTCGTAAAGTTACAAAACGAGATGTGGTTGCTATGGCTAACAAAATCGAACTGGATACGATTTACTTCTTAACGAGCAATGAAGGAGGGGAATAATATGGAGGAACTAGTATATAAACAACTGAATGAATCCGTTTATCAAGAAACAATGGATAATGGTTTGAAGGTTTTCCTATTATCGAAACCTGAGATGGCGAAAACGTTCGGTATTTTCACTACCAATTATGGATCGATCGATCAAACGTTCACCCCGATTGGTCAGGATGAGAGTGTCACAGTCCCGGAAGGCATCGCACACTTTCTTGAACATAAGCTTTTTGAAAAAGAAGACCGGGATGTGTTCCAAGACTTCACTAGACTCGGGGCTTCGGCAAATGCGTTTACTTCTTTCACCAAGACGGCTTACTTATTTTCAGCGACGAGTCAAATCGATAAAAATGTGAAGACATTACTGGACTTCGTTCAGGACCCGTACTTCTCAGAAGAATCGGTAGAAAAGGAAAAAGGGATCATCGCACAAGAAATTCGTATGTACGATGATCAGCCTGACTGGCGTTCATTTTTCGGAACCATTCAGAGTCTCTACCACAATCACCCTGTGAAGGTGGATATTGCAGGAACAGTGGACAGCATTCAGGATATTACAAAAGATGACCTTTATACGTGCTATGAAACGTTTTATCACCCATCCAACATGGTGTTGTTCGTTGCTGGAAACATTGAACCTGAAGCAATGATGGATCTTATTCGTGAAAATCAGGAGAATAAAGAGTTTCCTGAAGCCCCTGAGATTAATCGATCCTACCCGGAAGAGCCTAAAACGGTAGCCAAAAAGGATCACTCCATAACCATGCCTGTGACAACAGCAAAAGCCATGGTTGGTGTGAAAGAAAACGTCCAGGGACTGACAGGGGAAGAAATTCTGAGAGGCGAATTGCTTTCAGGAATGATCCTTGACTATTACTTCTCTAAGAGTGGAGTTTTCTATGAAGAGCTTTACAAAGAGGACTTGATTGACGATAGCTTCCAGTTTGAAACTGAGCTTGATCGCCAATTCGGCTTCACTATTCTCGGTGGAGATTCAAGAAAGCCTGATCAAATGACTAAACGAGTAAAAGAAATGTTGCATGAATTAAAAGAACAGCGCATCTCCGAAAAAGATTTCACGCGAATGAAACGGAAGAAAATCGGCCAATTCATGCGAGCTTTGAATTCACTGGAATTCATCGCAAATCAATTCACACATTACCATACGTTAGGCGTCGATTTATTCGAAGTTTTACCAGTCATCGAATCTCTAACCGCAGATGATGCAGATGAATACTTGCAACATTGGATAAAAGAAGAAGCGATTTCCGTTTTCCAGGTAAAACCACAGACAAATGAATAAAAGGGTGCTGATTTTGGGGGCGAGCGGTGAAATTGGTAGAGCGACAGCCCTTAAATTAGTTGCAAAAGGTTATGAAGTCGGTTTGCAATATAATGCCAATGAATCAGCAGTTTCTTCTCTGAGAAAAGAAATTCCCAGCCATCAATATTCAGGTGATTTTCAAGCAGATCTTTCAACGAATGAAGGCATTGTTACATTTTTGGATACTCTGGAGATGGAATGGGATGCGGTCATTTTCGCTGGAGGGCAAATGTGGACTGGTATTTTCCAAGATATGCATCCAGAAGATATGGATGCATTATATAACGTCCATGTAAAAGCTGTATGGATGACCACCAAACATGTCCTTCCCTACATGATTCACCAAAAAGCAGGAAGCATCATCTTGGTTTCGTCTATTTTCGGAATCGAAGGGGCAAGCCTTGAAGTAGCATACAGTTCTGTTAAAGGGGCACAAAACAGTTTCGTGAAAGGCCTGGCCAAAGAGGTCGCCCCTAGTGGAATCCGGGTGAATGCTGTCGCGCCCGGTTTGATTGACACGAAAATGAATGCGCACTTAACAAAGGATGAATTGACAGCCCTAGCTGAGGAGATCCCGATGGGTCGTGCCGGGAAGGCTGAAGAGGTATCTGATGCTATTGATTTTTTAATAAACGGACGTTCCAGCTATATTACAGGACAAATTATTCAAATCAATGGTGGCTGGGCTTGATTATCGTGAATAATTTCATTCACTCCTCCTAATACTAAGCATGAAAAAATTCAGAGGAGGTTACATTGATGTCTGTTCTCGATAATTTTGATTCTTGGAAAGACTTTTTGGGCGATCGCTTACATCAAGCGAAAGGTCAAGGAATGGAACAACATGCCGTATCAGAACTTGCTTATGAAATCGGTGGTTATTTAGCTAATACTGTTGATGCTAAGAACGAGCAGGAAGCTGTTTTGCGTGATCTTTGGAATGTAGCTGATGAGAAAGAACAACATGCCATGGCTAACATAATGGTGAAAATGGTTCAAAACGAAGGAACACAATCTTAAACCTCGACAAAATCCGCACAAAACCATTGTGCGGATTTTTTCATAAGTATTTTACGATTTAATCTTTATAACTTTTTGGATGTTTATGCAGTTCTCACCTTTCCTATTTAATGAAAATCCTTTATGATAGATGAAGAGTGGAAAATTCCATATATCACTCGACTTTGACAAAAAACGACATTTTTTCCAGAGGAGTTGTGTTATGGAGAAAAAAGAATGGTACTTAGAATATGAAATACAATACAACCGCCCTGGACTTCTTGGGGATATCTCCTCATTGCTGGGTATGATGTCTATCAATATTGTTACAATCAATGGTGTAGAAAATTCACACAGGGGTATGCTCTTATTATGTAAAGACGAAGAGCAAATAACTCGACTCCAGTCGATTTTAGATACGATGGACACGATCAAAGTCACAAAGCTGCGCAGGCCGAAGTTGAGAGACCGGCTGGCTGTCAGGCATGGAAGGTATATACATAGTGACATCGATGACCGGAAAACCTTTCGATTCAATCGTGAAGACCTTGGGCTGCTAGTTGATTTCATGGCAGAACTTTTTATGAAAGATGGCCACAAATTAATCGGGATACGCGGGATGCCGCGAGTAGGAAAGACAGAATCTGTGGTTGCCGCAAGTGTCTGTGCTAATAAGCGCTGGTTATTCGTTTCTAGTACGCTGCTTAAACAAACGGTTCGTAATCAGCTGATTGATGAAGAATATAGTGAAGATAACCTCTATATTATAGATGGAATCGTTTCTGCAAAAAGAGCAAACGAACAGCATTGGCAGCTGGTTCGGGAAATTATGAGGCTGCCAGCGACCAAAGTCATTGAACATCCGGATATATTTGTTCAGGAAACCGAATACAAGATGGATGACTTCGATTACATCATAGAGCTTCGTAACAATGATGATGAAGAAATTACTTATGAAACAGTGGAGAAACCGAGCATGCCGATGAACGATGGTTTTTCCATGTTTGATTTTTAGAAATTGGATGGTGTTACACATGGAGATTGGAGAAAGACTGAAGGAAGCCAGGGAAACGAAGGGCATTTCTTTAGAGTCATTACAAGAAACAACTAAAATTCAAAAGCGTTATTTAAAAGCTATAGAAACGAATGAGTTCCAAGTGCTGCCTGGGAAGTTCTACACTCGGGCATTTATTCGTGAGTATGCTTCTGCTGTAGGATTGGACCCTGAAATCGTAATGGAAGAGCATAAAAGTGAACTGCCCACCTTTGAAGATGAGAGTGCAGTGCAATACAGTCGTGTGCAGAAATCGAAGAAAGAAGCCTCCCAAAAAAGTTCAGGGAGCTCCAAGATCTTTCCGACTATTTTAACAGTCGCGCTGGTTATAGGTATCCTGCTTGTAGCATGGGTGTTCTTACAAAACGGTGGCGATGCAGAGAATGAAGGATCTTCACCTCAAAATGATTCCAATGATGAAATCAACGTACCTGCAGACTCTTCTGATCAGGGAGATTCAGAGGAAGAAACACAAGAGAATACGGAGTCTGAAGGGAATAATGATGAAGACGGAAGTGGATCTTCATATGATGAAGAAAACCCAGAAAAAACAGAAGAAGAGAAAGAAAAACAATCCGAACAAGAAATGAATGTTGAACTTAGCCAAGAAGGCACGGGTGGCTTTCCTGAGCACATCTATGAAGTCACAGGGGTGGAAAAGCCTACAGTGACTATTGAATGGACAGGCGCCGCATATATGGATGTTCAATCTCCTAAGGGTGGTGAGGGATTGATTACAGCTGGTGAGTACGGTCCAAGTGATTCACCACTAACCTTGGATTTTGAAGGTGACGACGAGCTTTATATCAAAACCGGAAACGCGCCGGGTACAGTAGTTAAGATCAATGATCAGGAAGTGCCATTTCCAAACCCGGAATTATCGACCCAGAAATTATTGCTTCAATTCCAGAAATGAAATCGTGGTCAGGCTGCCCTATAAATTGAGCTATAGGAGTGATTTATGAACTCTTTGTAGCCGGGCAGCCTTTCATGTATTCAGTAATAGGAGAGTGACCATATGAATTTACCAAATAAAATAACTTTATCACGCATATTTCTAATCCCTGTCTTTATCATACTTATGAGCGCCCCTTTTAACTGGGGTGCATTGGAAATGGGGGACAGGGACCTGCCTGTCGCTCACTTAGCTGGGGCACTCCTTTTTATCATTGCTTCTACAACGGATTGGATTGATGGGTACATTGCCAGGAAATACAACCTTGTGACGAATTTAGGGAAGTTTTTAGACCCGCTTGCTGATAAATTGTTAGTGAGTGCGGCCTTGATTTTGCTCGTTGAAATCGGCCTTGCTCCGGCTTGGATTGTCATCCTGATTATCAGTCGGGAGTTTGCTGTTACTGGGTTAAGGTTAGTTGCTGCTGGAGAAGGAAGTGTACTTGCTGCAAGTCAAATGGGGAAACTGAAGACTTGGATTCAGATTGTAGCGATTTCACTTCTCTTGCTGCACAATTGGCCACTTGCTTTTATCGGCTTTCCATTAGGAACGATCGCCCTGTATTTAGCACTCATCATAACTGTATATTCAGGTTACGATTACTTTAAGAAAAATTGGCACGTGATGAGAGATTCAAAATGAAGACGGAAATTATTGCAGTCGGTACAGAGTTGCTTTTGGGGCAGATTTCCAATACGAATGCCCAATGGATTTCTAAAGAAATGGCAGGCATCGGGCTACCCGTCTTGCGTCATACAGTTGTAGGTGACAATTTCAATCGTTTACAGACGACATTCGAGCATGCCCAGTCCCGCTCAGAGGTGATCATCGTGACGGGAGGATTAGGCCCTACAGAAGATGATCTGACACGGGAGGCTGCGCAGAAGGTGATGCAGCAGGAATTGGTTAACCATGAGGAAACACTGGCGAAAATTCAATCCTACTACGACCGTAATCATAGAAAAATGACCCCGAACAATCGAAAGCAGTCACTCGTCTTTTCAAAAGCTGATGTATTAACCAACAGGGAAGGAATGGCTCCGGGGCAATTGATCGAGAAAGATGGCTGCCTCTGGATATTTTTACCTGGGGTGCCCTCCGAAATGAAAACATTGATGCAAGACGAAGTCATCCCTCGTCTGCACAAAATCTATAATTTGAAATCACAGATCGTATCTGAGATGATGCGATTCATCGGGATCGGGGAGTCTACACTCGAAACGGAATTGCAAGACATCATCACGAACCAGACGAACCCTACTATTGCTCCTTTGGCAAGTGAAGGAGAAGTCGGTTTGAGGTTGACGGCTACCGGCGAGACGACTGAGGATGCCTACCATAAGATCGCTCTTCTCAAAGAAAAGATATTACAGGAAGTTGGGTCTTATTATTATGGTAGTGATACGGTAACGATTGAAGAGCGCGTCCGGGACCTTTTAAAAGAACATAAGTACACGATTGGTTCAGCAGAAAGTTTTACTGGAGGAAGCTTTATAGAACGGTTAGTGGCTTTACCAGGGGCTTCAGCTGTGTGCCAGGGCGGACTGGTCGCTTATACAGCTGAGACTAAGGAAAAGGTCATCCAAGTACCGAAGTTCCTCATCAAGCAATACGGTACCATCAGCCACGAATGTGCAGAAATCATGGCATTGAATACTCAAAGTTTGCTTGATGTTGATGTAAGTATAAGTTTTACAGGCGTCGCTGGACCTGAGCCGAGTGAGGGGAGGCATCCGGGGACTGTATTCATCGGAATACAAATCGGTGAACAAGACCCTGAAGTCCATCTGTTCAATTTCAACGGCGGTCGTGATCAAGTGAGAAATCGGGCGGTGAAGAAGGGCTATGAACTTCTTTTCCATCGTTTGAAAAATGATTTTTGATGAAATTTTGGATCTGAATTTCGGAGTTTCCTTTAGAGGAAAAACCGGAATCAGATCTTTTTCTAATAAAAAAAGGGAACATTTATTCGCTTTTTAGTTGGCAAACGATCAAAAACAAGTTATGATAGGGTTAGAAATTTTGAAAGGCGGTATGATTTATATGAGTGATCGTAAGCAAGCGTTAGATATGGCTTTACGCCAAATAGAGAAACAATTCGGCAAGGGTTCTATTATGAAAATGGGTGATGGATCAGAACAGAAGGTGCATACGGTTTCGAGTGGCTCTTTGGGGCTGGATGTTGCACTTGGTGTTGGCGGATATCCCCGCGGAAGGGTTGTAGAAATATATGGGCCGGAATCTTCCGGTAAGACGACGGTTGCTCTCCACGCTATTGCTGAAGCACAACGTAATGGCGGCACAGCGGCTTTCATCGATGCTGAGCATGCCTTGGACCCTGTCTACGCAAGAGCGCTTGGAGTAGATATCGAAGAGCTTCTCCTTTCCCAGCCCGATACAGGAGAGCAGGCACTGGAGATTGCTGAAGCGCTAGTTCGTAGTGGAGCAGTGGATATGGTTGTCGTCGACTCCGTTGCTGCACTTGTACCGAAGGCAGAAATCGAAGGCGAAATGGGAGACGCCCACGTAGGTCTTCAAGCTCGTTTAATGTCCCAGGCACTCCGTAAACTATCTGGTGCAATCAACAAGTCGAAGACGACTGCAATTTTCATCAACCAAATTCGTGAAAAGGTAGGGGTCATGTTCGGAAACCCTGAAACCACACCTGGTGGACGTGCGCTTAAGTTCTATTCTTCTGTGCGTCTGGAAGTTCGCCGTGCTGAAACATTGAAGCAAGGGAATGAAATGGTAGGGAATAAAACCCGTTTGAAAGTAGTCAAAAACAAAGTTGCCCCTCCATTCAAACAAGCGGAAGTGGACATTATGTACGGGGAAGGTATTTCAAGAGAAGGTGAGCTCCTGGATATCGGTTCAGATCTAGACCTTATTCAAAAGAGCGGTTCCTGGTACTCCTATAACAATGAACGATTAGGTCAAGGCCGTGAGAATGCTAAGCAGTTCCTTAAAGAAAATGTAGAAATTTATGAAGAAGTTAAACGTTTGGTTCGTGACCATTATGGAATGGAAGCAGCCGACGGTGAAGCCGAAGAGAAAAGTAAGGACAGCCAAGAAACTTTAGATGTATAACGTTTTCTGAAAATATTCTAAGAGCAGCGCCGGTAAGAATGGTGCTGCTTTTTGCTATCGGGTAGGAATCTTTAAGGTAACGCCTGTGGATAACTTACGAAGCATAAGCATCCGTAACGTCCACCAATAGACAGATATTTTTAAATATTTGAATATGTTAGTAGATACATAGGGCGTTTCCTTGACATTCCGCATGTGCAAGCATAAAATGAATGTGTATCATTTTCATCTTTATACCCTTTATTTTAACTAAATGAAACTGAAAATGAAACGTTTGTAATTACCGACAAACGGACCAAGTTCATAGCAAGAGGAGGTGAAATTATGGATATGATATCCTCGCTCATCTTCATTTTGCTTGCCCTTATCATCGGTTCTGTTGTTGGTTATCTTATTCGGAAATCGATTGCGGAGGCGAAAATTTCAAGTGCTGAAGAACTTGCGAAACAGATTGTTGATGAAGGTCATCGCAATGCAGAATCAGCAAAGAAAGAGGCTCTTCTTGAAGCGAAGGAAGAGAATCAGAAATTTCGTCAAGAAGCGGAGAACGAGATTCGTGACCGCCGCATGGAACTGCAGAAAACTGAAAATCGTTTGACTCAGAAAGAAGAGAATCTCGATCGTAAGAGTGGTACGCTTGACCAGCGTGATCTTTCACTCGAAAAGAAAGAAGGTACTCTTGCCGAGAGACAACAACAAATTGAAGAAATGGAAAGCAAAGTGAAAGCTATGCTTCAAGAACAACAAACAGAGCTTGAACGCGTATCAGGCTTAACATCAGACCAGGCGAAACAAATGATTTTAGAACGAGTTGAACAAGAGGTGTCTCATGAGTCAGCCCTTATGGTCAAAGAAGCGGAAAATCGGGCTAAAGAAGAGGCGGACAAGAAAGCGAAAAGCATTCTTTCACTAGCCTTGCAGCGTTGTGCTGCAGACCACGTTGCTGAAACGACGGTTTCTGTAGTCAACCTGCCGAACGATGAGATGAAAGGCCGAATCATCGGCCGTGAAGGTCGTAATATCCGTACATTAGAAACGTTGACTGGGATTGATTTAATTATTGACGATACCCCGGAAGCTGTCATTCTTTCAGGCTTCGATCCAATTCGCCGTGAAACTGCGCGAATGGCCCTTGAAAAACTCGTTCAGGATGGACGTATTCACCCAGCTCGAATTGAAGAGATGGTGGACAAGTCCAGGCGTGAAGTCGATGACTATATACGTGAAGTAGGGGAACAAACGACATTTGAAGTGGGAGTTCACGGGTTACACCCGGACCTCATCAAGATTCTTGGTCGCCTGAAGTATCGTACAAGTTATGGACAGAACGTCTTAAAACACTCGACCGAAGTTGCTTATCTAGCCGGGTTGCTGGCTGCTGAGCTTGGCGAAGACGAAACACTTGCCCGACGCGCAGGTTTGCTTCATGACATCGGTAAAGCGATCGACCATGAAGTGGAAGGCAGCCACGTAGAAATAGGTAAAGAGTTGGCTATGAAGTACAAAGAAAATGAAACAGTTATCAACGCTGTTGCTTCTCACCATGGTGATGAAGAGCCTACATCAATCATTTCTGTCTTGGTCGCTGCCGCAGATGCTCTATCTGCTGCTCGTCCGGGTGCGAGAAGTGAAACTCTGGAAAATTATATCAAGCGTTTAGAGAAACTTGAAGAAATATCAGAGTCTTATGAAGGAGTAGAGAAGTCCTTCGCTATTCAAGCCGGCCGTGAAGTTCGAATTATGGTTCGTCCTGATGAAATTGATGATCTTGAAGCTACAAGATTAGCACGTGATATTCGAAACAGAATCGAGGGAGAACTCGATTATCCAGGTCATATTAAAGTTACCGTCATTCGCGAAACACGTTCTGTGGAGTATGCGAAATAAAACAATGAAGCGGCCTTTTTGGTCGCTTCATTTCTGTTTTCAAGGGAATATTAGGATCCAAAATATGATGATGTTTATAGGAAAGGAAATGTTTATGCGTATATTATTTATTGGTGATGTTGTCGGCTCTCCTGGGCGGGATATGGTGGATGAATATCTACCTAAACTAAAACAGAAGTACCAACCTGCTGTATCGATCGTCAATGGCGAAAATGCGGCATCAGGAAAAGGGATTACAGAAAAAATCTATCGTCGTTTTTTAGAGAAAGGTGCTCAGGCAGTGACCCTTGGAAACCATGCTTGGGATAAGAAAGAAATATTTGAATTTATCGATGATGCAGAATATATGGTTCGTCCAGCGAATTTCCCTGAAGGGACACCAGGCAAAGGATTAACCTTCGTGAAAACACCGAAAGCAGAAGTGGCTGTCATCAATCTGCAAGGACGTACATTTTTGTCACCTAATGATGATCCTTTCAGAAAAGTGGATGAATTGATAGAAGTTGCGAAAAAAAGAACTTCTATCATATTTTTGGATTTTCATGCTGAAGCAACAAGTGAAAAGCAGGCGATGGGTTGGTATGTGGATGGAAGAGTAAGTGTGAATGTAGGTACACATACTCATATCCAAACTGCAGATGAACGCATATTACCACAAGGCACGGCTTATATTTCGGATGTAGGAATGACCGGTCCCTACGACGGTATTTTAGGTATGGGTAGAGAGGCCGTTTTGAAACGGTTTTTAACAAACCTGCCTGTACGTTTCGAAGTTCCAAAAGAGGGAAGAGCACAATTAAGCGCTTTCTTGGTTGATGTAGACGAAAAAACAGGAAAGTCTACGAAAGTCAAGCGTATTTTGATTAATGAAGACCATCCATTCTTCAACTGATTATTTGAATTTTGCGACAAATTCATTCATAATGAAAAGGTAATATTCTACATCTCCAAGAATATAGTAGTTATGGAACAACTATAGTGATTGAAGGAGGAGCTAGTAATGGAAGTCTTAAAAGTATCAGCTAAATCCGTACCTAATTCAGTAGCAGGGGCCTTGGCGAATGTTGTACGAGAACGCGGCACTGCAGAAGTTCAGGCTATTGGAGCCGGTGCATTGAATCAAGCGGTGAAAGCCGTTGCTATCGCTCGGGGGTTTGTTGCGCCAAGCGGGATGGATTTGATATGTATCCCGGCCTTTACAGATATTATGATTAATGAGGAGGAACGAACGGCGATCAAGTTGATTGTCGAACCTCGTTAGCATTTCAATTCACCTTCCTTCCAGGCAAAATATAAAGACATCTTGGAGTCTATACGTAAAATCTACTAAAATTGTCGCTATTTTATAATCGTAGGGATATGGTTTTAATCAGGAAATCCGCACTCTATCCAGAGTGCGGATTTTTCACGTTTCTGAGAAAATCGCTGTAAGTTTCGGGACAGAAGATGTTGGGTGACTATCTTTGCAATAGGGTGTCAAATACCTGGCAGGATCTAATATATTCCTTTGGGAGGCAAAAAGTATACTTCAAAGATTTTGTTTAAGCTTGTCAAAATGTTCAAAGCTTTCGAGTTTTGGGGGGGAATAAGTCCGATAGTTTCCTAATCGTAATAGATATAGCCATATGTGTTTTTCCAGTGGACATTTACATTTGCGTTATTCTCTATTCATGTTAATATAATCTATATAAAAGGATTACATAGATTTTATGTAGGTTAGGAGTGTTCACTGTGAATGGAACGATGAAAGCGATCGTTAAACATCACCGCGGTGTAGGAGCAGAGCTTCAAGAAGTAGCGATTCCTCAAATCCGCGAAGACGAAGTATTGATCCGGGTTAAAGCCACTTCAATTTGTGGCACGGATGTCCATATTTATAATTGGGACGAATGGTCAGAAAGTAGGGTCCAGCCGCCTTATGTATTCGGACATGAATTTTCTGGTGAAATTGTAAAAGTTGGAGCAAAAGTAACTAACTTTACCAAAGGTGATTATGTGAGTGCAGAGACTCACCTTGTTTGCGGTCATTGCCCGCAATGCCTGACGGGTAAATTCCATATATGTGAAAATACTAAAATCATTGGTGTCGACACTCAAGGCTGTTTTGCGGAATATGTTGCACTTCCAGCGGATAATTTGTGGAAGAACCCTGAAGATCTGCCAACTGACATCGCCTCCATACAAGAGCCGATGGGAAATGCGGTACATACTGTTCTGAACGGAGATGTCGCCGGGAAATCAGTAGCTGTTATCGGTTGCGGTCCGATTGGTCTGATGGCCGTCGGTGTAGCGAAAGCAGCAGGTGCTTCTCAAGTGCTCGCTTTTGACTTGAATGACTATAGGCTTGATCTGGCAAAGAAAATGGGTGCGACAACCACCGTTCATTCCGGAGAGATCGATCCTGTTGAAACAGCACGTAACTTAACAGATGGTCATGGTGTCGATGTTGTTTGTGAGATGAGCGGTCATCCCGTGGCGATGGATCAAGGATTCAAAATGATCACAAATGGCGGGCGTGTATCGATATTAAGCTTACCGACCAAGCGAGTTAGTTTGGATGTCACCAATGATATCGTATTCAAAGGTGTTGAAGTCCAGGGGATTACAGGACGCAAAATGTATGAAACTTGGCAGCAAGTATCGAGACTTCTTCAATCAGGTCAAGTAGATGTTACACCGATGATTACACATCACTTGAGTTTAGACGAATTTGAAAAAGGTTTTGACTTGATGAACCAGGGGCAATGTGGAAAAGTGGTCTTACACCCTTAATTGTAAAGGAGGATGTTTTATGAAAGGTTTTGAATACTTACAAAAAGAATTGGATGAGATGCAGGAGGAAGGGACATTTCGTAAGTTGATCCCACTGGAGTCTGCTCAAGGCTCTAAAGTGAAAATCAAAGGCAAAGAAGTGATCCAACTTTCCTCGAACAACTACTTAGGATTGACTTCCCATCCAAGAATGAAAGAGGCAGCAGATCGTGCTAATGAACAATATGGTGTTGGAACAGGCTCTGTTCGTACGATCGCTGGGACACTGAAGATGCATGAAGACTTTGAAGAGAAGCTGGCGAAGTTCAAACATACGGAAGCCGCCCTTGTGTTCCAATCCGGTTTTACTACAAACCAGGGGGTTCTCTCTTCCATACTAGGAAAAGAAGATGTGGTCATTTCTGATGAGCTTAACCATGCATCTATCATTGATGGGATCCGGTTGACAAAAGCAGATCGTAAAATTTACAAGCACGTGGATATGGAGTCTCTTGAAGAAGCATTACAGCAGAGTGCTGATTACCGCACACGCCTTGTTGTCACAGATGGTGTTTTCTCAATGGACGGAAACATCGCACCTCTTCCTGAAATCGTGGAATTGGCAGAAAAATATGATGCATTGATAATGGTTGATGATGCCCACGCAAGCGGTGTCCTCGGTGATAATGGCCGTGGTACCGTCAACCACTTTAACCTGGATGGCCGGGTGCATATCCAAGTCGGTACTTTGAGTAAGGCGATCGGGGTGCTTGGCGGATATGTAGCTAGTACGCAAACACTAAGAGAATACTTGATTCACAAAGGACGTCCTTTCCTATTCAGTACTTCTCACCCGCCAGCAGTCACAGCGGCTAACGATGCGGCTGTAGATGTTCTGCTTGAAGAGCCGGAGCTGATCGATAAGCTGTGGGATAATACGAAATTTTTCAAAGATGGATTGAATACTCTAGGGTTCGACACGGGGATCAGTGAAACACCTGTTACGCCAGTAATGATTGGGGATGATGCCCTAACCCATAAATTCTCTGATGAATTATTCGAAGAAGGCGTCTTCGCTCAAGGTATTGTTTTCCCGACTGTTCAAAGAGGCAAAGGGAGAATTCGGACGATTGTAACGGCTGAACACTCTAAAGAAGAGTTGCAAGAAGCTCTTGATGCTTTTGAAAAAGTTGGAAAGAAATTAGGGATCATATAAGCCGAAAAGCCGCTGTGACTAACTCACAGCGGCTTTTTTCGTGTTCAGGAAAAGTTTGAAAAATTCCCCTTTTCCGTGAAGCAGAATCGATTCCCTGTACGGATGTATTCACTCTATCGATGCTTCAAGAAAAAATGCGTTTTAAGTTGCCTTTATAAAGATGAGCAGAGAAAAATTTCATGAGAGCGTCGATGATTCTGTGAAAAATAAGTGAATTATTGTTTATGCTTAATTTTTAGTGTAAAAATTGATATAATGGTACAGTTAGAAGGACCGGTTTGAAAGGAGATCACAATGAACGAACAACAGCGTAAAGAAACGTCGCAAATTCGTCAGGTAAATCAAGAAGAACAAACGTCTGACCAAGACAATCTGAATCGTCTGAAAGAAAAGACGAGTGAAGATTTTGTGAAATATTTCGAAACAACTTATCAACCACCTAATATGAGAGATGCCCAGCGTCGTAAACGGAAAGAGACCGACGTGCATTATGACTTCGAAATCCCTGAAGATATGGATCACTCCGGTAAAGGTAAAAAGTATATGATCCGTACATACGGGTGCCAAATGAATGAGCACGATACTGAAGTCATGGCTGGAATTTTCGAAGAAATGGGTTACGAAGCTACGAAAGATACAAAAGAAGCAGATATCATATTACTGAATACATGTGCGATCAGGGAGAATGCGGAGAATAAAGTGTTTGGGGAAATCGGACACTTGAAGCCTTTGAAAATGGAGAATCCTAATTTGATCATCGGTATTTGTGGCTGCATGTCACAAGAAGAATCCGTGGTCAATCGTATTCTGAAAAAACACCCATTCATTGATCTGATTTTCGGCACACACAATATCCACAGACTTCCACAGCTTGTCAAAGAAGCGATGTTCGGAAAAGAAATGGTTATTGATGTGTGGTCAAAAGAAGGGGACATTATTGAGAACCTTCCGCGTTCCCGTAAAGGGAATATTAAAGCATGGGTGAACATCATGTACGGTTGTGACAAGTTCTGTACGTACTGTATTGTTCCGTATACTCGTGGGAAAGAACGAAGTCGTCTGCCGAAAGATATCATTCAAGAAGTTCGTCATCTAGCTGCTCAAGGATATAAAGAAATCACTTTACTGGGCCAGAATGTCAATGCATATGGCAAAGATCTCGACATTGAATATGGTTTAGGAGACTTGATGGATGAACTTCGCGACATCGATATCCCTCGTGTCCGGTTTACGACCTCCCATCCGCGGGATTTTGATGACCGGCTGATTGAAGTGCTGGCTAAGGGTGGCAATATGTTAGATCATATACATCTCCCTGTACAGTCAGGTAACTCAGAGGTCCTGAAAATCATGGGTCGAAAATACTCCAGGGAAGAATATCTCGAGCTTGTAGAAAGAATTCGGACAGCGATGCCTGAAGCTACACTGACAACAGATATCATCGTAGGGTTTCCGAATGAAACAGAAGAGCAATTCCAGGATACATTATCTCTAGTGGAAGAAGTCGGCTTCGAAGCTGCTTACACCTTCATTTATTCGCCGCGTGAAAACACGCCGGCAGCAAAAATGAAAGATAATGTTTCGATGGAAGAGAAAAAAGACCGTCTTCAAAGACTCAACAAAATTGTCAATCAACAATCCGCTGATGCCATGAAGGAATATGAAGGGGAAATCGTTCATGTACTCGTGGAAGGGGAAAGTAAAACCAACCCTGATGTATTAGCCGGTTATACCAAACGAAATAAATTAGTGAACTTCAGAGCTCCCCGGGCTGCGATTGGACAGATCCTCCCTGTAAAAATAATAAAAGCTAAAACCTGGTCTCTTGATGGAGAAATGGTTGAATTAAACGCAGAGGTGAAATAAATGGCACAATATACAAGAAAAGAAGTCGTAGATGAAGCACATAAATTAGCGAAAATGATGGCGGAAATTGAAGAAATCGATCGCTTTAAACAACTCGAAGCAAAACTGAACGACAATCAAAAAGTTCAATCCCATATAAAGAAAATCAAAGCTTTGCAAAAACAAGCCGTCAATTTTCAAGCGTATGGTAAGACTGAAGCCTTGCAAAAAATTGAAAAAGAGATCGATCGTCTGCAAGATGAACTGGACGGGAGTCCGGTTGTTGCGGAATTCAAAGAATCGCAAACTGTTATCAATGATATTCTCCAAATGATTTCAAACACCATTTCCCGTGAAGTTACGAATGAAGTAATTCGCTCGACTGGGGGAGATGTTCTGCAGGGGGAAACAGGTTCTCACAAACAAAGTAATGGCTGTAGCCGTTGATGCATATACATCCGTCAGAGGGTTTTTCTCTCTGGCGGATTTTTTTCGTACAATTTTATGGGCTCGTGCATAGAATGAATTAAACACGTCCTTAAGTCATGTTCCTGTTAGTCACCATTCGCCCAACCCTTGCATAGGATGGGTGGTAGAATAAGGAGGAATGAAACCCTATGTCTTTTTTTGAGCGGGATTACAGAGAAATCATTACCAAGGCTGTAATCGGAAAAGGTAAAAAGTTTACAGAATCAACACACACAATCAGTCCTTCGCATCGGCCGACAAGCATTCTAGGTTGTTGGGTCATCAACCACATTTACAATGCGAAGAAGAAAGGGGATCACGTCGAGGTTTCAGGCAGTTATGACATCAACGTCTGGTATTCGTATAATGACAATACGAAAACAGAGGTAGTCACAGAGCGTGTCAGCTATTGCGATCACGTCAAATTGGCTGTCAAAGATGATAATTGCGTACATGATGAATTTGAGGTGATTGCCAAGGTCGTCCAACAACCGAACTGTCTGGAAGCAAACATCACTGGAAATGGTCAGAAAATCGTTGTAGAAGTAGAGAGAGAGTTTATCGTCGATGTCATTGGTGAAACGAAATTGTGCGTAAAAGTCGATCCACATGGTTGCGACAACAAAGGTGATTATGAGTACGACTTGTCTTCCGATGATTTTTCTGCAATTGAAACGGACTTCCTTCCATCATCTTCAAATAGTCATGATAAAAAAGATTGACCTGTTGATTCCTTGCTGTCCCAGCGAGGATTTCTTTTTTTTTTGCTGTCTTTTAATTCATTTTGATTTTTCAATGGTTCAAAAGCAGGTTTTAAAGCATCCGTATGTAAAGTAAATCCAACTTCAACTATAGCGGAGGATGCGGTATCGATTTTAATGCAATAGTACTCAGTTTTTAGTATGTGGAGGGACCTTATCCAATGATTTCGGAACAGTGTCGATGATATGATCTGGTAAACTTTTGCGTTTCAAGCCGGCTTGCGGTGTGTGCTATAATAAGGACAGAATCAATACGTACGTTTTGGAGGACTGACCTTATGGCACAATATACACCAATGATGCAGCAATACTTAAAGATCAAAGCAGAACAAAAGGATGCGTTCCTTTTCTTTCGTTTAGGTGATTTTTATGAATTGTTTTTTGATGATGCGTTAAAAGCTTCCCAAGAGTTGGAAATTACATTGACAAGTCGTGATGGAGGGTCGAATGATCGAATCCCTATGTGTGGTGTACCCTACCATTCAGCCGAAAATTACATAAGACAGTTGATTGAAAAAGGTTTCAAAGTAGCCATTTGTGAGCAAGTCGAGGATCCTAAGACTGCTAAAGGAGTGGTCAGGCGTGAAGTGGTCCAGTTGATTACGCCTGGTACAGTGATGGAAGGAAGTATGCTGAACGAAAAAGAGAACAATTACTTAGCCTCTTTAAGTGCTTTTCCTGATGGTTCATATACGGTAAGCTACAATGACCTGACAACAGGAGAAAATAGTGTTGCACTCATTCCTGGCGGTTTTGACGCAGCATTGAGTGAATTGTACAGCCGTCCCGTAAAGGAAGTCGTCGTAGCTTCAGATTTTCAAGACAGCCAAAAGGAAATGCTGGCAGACCGTTTAGGCTATACCGTCTCCTATCAAGACGAAACTGAAATTCAAACCGAATTTCACTCACTTGTCAAAGAGCTTCATCAGGATAAGCTCCTTGTAGGCTTCGGAAGGCTGCTCAACTATATCCAGCATACCCAGAAAAGAACCTTGGGTCACCTGCAACCTGTCAGCGTCATCGAACTGAAGGAATATATGACATTGGATATGTACTCTAAGCGAAACCTGGAGTTGCTGGAAACTTTAAGGAAACAAGGCAAAGCGGGGAGTCTGCTTTCTGTAGTAGACAAGACCATTACGTCGATGGGTGCCAGAATGTTGAAAAAATGGATGGAGCGCCCCTTGTTATCACAGGATGCAATTTCAGAGCGGCATGATCAGGTGGAAGGTTTCCTTGCACAATTTTTCGAAAGGGAAACGCTTCGGGAAGAATTGACTTCTGTCTATGATTTAGAACGGTTGGCCGGGCGTGTTGCATATGGCAATGTCAATGCAAGAGATCTTGTTCAGTTACGGAACTCCCTTAACAGAATTCCCGGGATACTGAATACTCTATCTCAATTTGACCACCCTTCGATTCGTGAACTTTATGAAACTGTCAACCCGCTTGAAGATTTGAAAGACTTGTTGGAAGAAAGCATCAGCGAAGATCCTCCGATTACGATCAAAGAAGGGGATTTAATCCGTGATGGATATCATACACAATTAGATGAGTATCGGGATGCATCGAAAAATGGAAAGCAATGGATCGCTCAGTTAGAACAAAATGAGAGAGAAGCGACAGGTATCAAATCATTGAAAATCGGCTACAATCGGGTGTTCGGTTATTATATTGAAGTGACGAAAGCGAACTTGCGTCATTTGCCCGAAGGAATGTATGAACGCAAGCAGACGTTGACAAATGCGGAGCGCTTTATTACTCCTGAGCTGAAAGAAAAAGAAACGATGATCTTAGAAGCTCAAGATAAAAGTGTAGAATTGGAATATGAACTTTTCCTGGAAATTAGAGAAAAGGTGAAGGCATTTGTCCAGGAACTTCAAAATCTTGCTGATCAAATCAGTCGCGTAGACGTCCTGCAAAGTTTCGCTCAAGTAGCAGAGGCCAATCAATATGTCCGCCCTTCATATGGAGAAGAACGGATTGTTGATATCAAACAAGGCCGCCACCCAGTAGTAGAAAAAGTTATGCAGGACGGAACTTTTGTCCCTAACGATATTTATATGGATGAGGAAACGGATGTTCTGCTTATTACTGGCCCTAATATGTCTGGGAAAAGTACTTATATGCGGCAACTGGCTTTGACGGCGATTTTAGGGCAGATGGGATGTTTCGTTCCATGTGAATCAGCTTCCCTGCCGATTTTCGATCAGATTTTCACCAGGATCGGAGCGGCAGATGATCTTGTTTCAGGACATAGTACGTTTATGGTGGAAATGCTTGAAGCCAATCACGCGCTAAGTAATGCGACAGAAAATAGTATGATACTACTCGATGAAATCGGTCGGGGCACAAGCACATACGATGGTATGGCTTTGGCTCAAGCGATCGTTGAATATATACATGGGAAAATCAAAGCTAAAACATTATTTTCCACCCACTATCATGAGCTTACAACGCTTGATGAACAGTTAGAGCGATTGAAGAATGTCCATGTCCGTGCAGAAGAATATGAAGGGAATGTCGTATTCCTTCACCAAATCACAGAAGGTCCCGCTGATGAAAGTTATGGTATTCACGTGGCTAAGCTTGCCGAGCTGCCAGAAGTGTTGATTGATCGTGCCTCCCAGCTGCTGCATCAGTTGGAAAACACCTCTGCTGGAGATGAAGCAGCAGCAACAAGTGAAACAGATGAACAGCTGAGTCTTTTCATAGAAGAGCAAAAAGAGAAGCCTGCTGAGAAAAAAGCGAATCCATCATCCATTGAAAAGCAATTGAAATCATTGGATCTAATGGAAATGACTCCGATGGATGCAATGAACGAGTTATACCGTTTGCAAAAACGTATCAAGTCTTAAAGGGGGAACAGAGATGGCGCGTATCCGACTGATGCCTGACCATTTAGCCAATAAAATAGCTGCTGGAGAAGTCGTCGAACGCCCTGCCTCTGTCGTGAAAGAGCTGGTAGAAAACAGTGTTGATGCAGGGGCGACATGGGTGAAAGTCGATTTGATGGAAGCTGGTTTACAGCGTATCCGGATTATAGACAATGGTGCAGGGATGGAAAAAGAAGATGTAGAACGTGCATTTCATCGACACGCCACAAGTAAGATCATGGATGAGAATGATCTGTTCCATGTGCGTACACTAGGTTTTCGGGGAGAAGCTCTTGCCAGTATCGCAGCAGTCAGCCGGCTGAGCGTCCAAACATCGACCGGCGACCAGGCAGGAACAAAGCTGGAATTTGAAGGAGGGACACTCCTTCAGCAAGGAAAAAGTGATGCGCGACAAGGGACGGATATTACCGTAGAAGAACTTTTCTTCAATACTCCGGCTCGATTGAAGTATATGAAAACCATCCATACAGAACTGGGCCACATTACTGATGTTCTTAACCGGATGGCGCTGGCTAATCCGGAAATCCAGTTCACCTGCACTCATAACGAAAAACAAATATTCAAAACAAATGGACGCGGGGAGCTTCTTCAAGTCGTTGCGAATATATATGGCATGAATGTCGCAAAAAAAATGGTTCCCGTGGAAGCGGAAACGGCAGATTTCAAAGTGAAGGGTTATATTGCTAAACCAGAAGTCTACAGAGCCTCCCGTCAATACATGTCTACAGTCATAAACGGACGTTTTATCCGCAGTATCCCATTAAATAAAGCAATCCTCGGTGGGTATCATACCCTCTTGCCTATTGGGAAAAGTCCGGTTGTCGTTTTGAATATCGATATGGACCCCATTCTTGTTGATGTGAACGTTCATCCATCTAAGTTAGAAGTAAGGTTCAGTAAGGAAAAGGAATTGTTCGAGTTGATCGAAGATACGATCAGACAGGCTTTTCGTAAACAAACACTCATCCCGGATGTCCAGGAGACAAAAGCCAAACCGAAAAAAGAAAAATCTCACCAGGGTTCTTTTGATTTATACGAAACTCGTAAAGAAGAGGCTCACCGGCAGAGGGAGGCAGCAACTGATCATCTGTTCGAAAGCCATCAGGAAGAACCACCTCAGCGTAATTCTTTTAATGAAGAACAAGATGAACTTGTAAAAGAAATGGCTGCCTATGAAACTGGAATCGATCAGCCGGAAGAGGATTCCGGGTCCCATGAAAAAGTGAGTGCTCCTGAAAAAGGAGAATACCGGGTCCCGGCCATGTATCCTATCGGACAGCTTCACGGTACTTATATCATGGCTCAAAACGAAGATGGATTGTATATCGTTGATCAGCATGCTGCGCAAGAGAGGATCAAATATGAGTTCTTCCGTGATAAATTGACAGAAGTCGATCATGAAGTACAAGAGCTTCTTGTACCTATGACGTTTGATTTCTCTAAACAAGAAAGTTTACGGATTGAAGAATTCAGAGAAGATTTAGAAAAAGCGGGGCTCTTTTTTGAAACTTTCGGTGAAACCAGTTACATCATCAGGAGCCATCCGCAATGGTTTCCGAAAGGTTTTGAGCAGGAAGTGATCGATGAGATGATCCAGCAATTGATGAATGAGGATCGCATCGATATTCTCAAGCTGAGAGAAGAAGCGGCGATACTCATGTCATGCAAACGCTCCATAAAAGCGAACCATTATCTTAATCAATCAGATATGTTTCAGTTGTTGGAGGATTTAAGAAAATCGACGGATCCTTTCACCTGCCCGCATGGCCGCCCGATCATCGTTTTCTTTTCCGAGTATGAAATGGAAAAAATGTTCAAGCGAGTAATGTGAAACCCTTTTCATCTCTAGAGGACCTGTCAAATTTTATTGTTGCTTCACACGAATCGCTTGGCGGTGGAGGCTTGTCGCGGGCACAGCCTCAGTTAACCTGGTCAAGAAGATTTCTTGACCAAGTGGGTCTTCCGGCTCGCGCTGTTCCCGCTGGCGCAACCACCGAACAAGCATCGTGGAATCAATGTGGCCCTCTAAGTGTAAAAGGGATGGTGGCGATATTCACCGTCAATGTCAAAGCGAACGCTAAAGCTCATGGAGAAGTAAGAGTACGATTGACTCCGAAATAAAGAAGCCGCGTTGGATGATAAAATCATCCAACGCGGCTTCTTTATTTCGATGCATAACTTAGAAAGTTGCAGTTCTTCAGTAGGCTCCCTCAGCGGAGCCTCTTTTTGTTTTTATGTTTACATAATATTTTTATGATTACCTTTTATTTTATCCACTTATTAGAGTAGGGGAGTCAGGAAATATCTTTTTGTTGGAGTAAGAAACGGAAATAATTATCAATCTGCTTAATTTCATCAGGTTGAATGCCGAACCATGCTTTTTTATCGAAAAAGACTGGTTTGTTGTAACCCTTTGTTTCCAGGAGCTGCTTGATTTCGCGCATTTCATCTTCAAATTCATCACTTAAACCGAGAAGATAATCTGCAGTGGTATGAAGAGAGTGGGCGATTTTTGTCAAATCCTCCAGATCTGGAGATGTATAATTACGCTCCCAGTTCGATACGACTTGTGCCGAGACACCGACTTTTTCAGCTAACATCGATTGTGTAAAACGTCTCTCTTTTCTAAGCGAACGAATTCTTTCATGAACCACTTAAGACGCCTCCTTTTCTATACTATAACACAGACTAACGAAATGCGATACCATGACTAACGAATATTTTGATTTTTACTAACGGAAATCGTTAGTAAAGGTAACGATTTCCGTTAGTTTACGTCTTGAGGTATGCTTGTAGAGCCATTCATGTATAATAGGTATCAGCAAAAGAGTAGGAGGTGGAAATATGAAACCTTTAGTCATTTCGGTGGTTGGACCGACAGCTGTCGGTAAATCGAAATTAGGGGTCAAAATCGCTGAGCGCTTTGATGGTGAGGTGATCAGCGGTGATTCCATGCAGATTTACAGGACGATGGATATCGGGACGGCTAAAATCACTGAAGAAGAGATGTGTGGTATACCGCACCATATGATCGATATCAAAGATCCAGATGAAAGTTTTTCTGTGGCTGAATTTCAGGCGGATGTCCAGGAATTGATTAACGACGTCTATGAACGTGGGAAGGTTCCCGTTCTCGTCGGGGGGACAGGTTTATACATACAGGCAACTTTGGAAGACTTCAATTTTTCAGACGAGAAAAAAGATACAGAGGTTATCAAGCGCCTGGAAAAGGAACTCGAAGAAAAGGGCAAAGAGTATATGTTCGAACGTCTTCATGCAGTCGATCCACAACAGGCAGTTCGAATTCACCCTAACAATGAGCGGCGTTTGATACGTGCCCTGGAACTTTATGAAACTACAGGCAGGGTTATGAGTGAGTTTCACGAAGAACAAGCTGGAGAATCCCCTTTCCGACCGGTTATGATCGGTTTGGAGATGGATAGAGAACTGTTATATCGTCGTATCAACCGGAGAGTCGATCAAATGGTCGAAGAAGGATTAGTGGAAGAGGTTCAACGACTCTACAAGCAAGGTTTGACTGAAGCGCAATCCATGAAAGCGATCGGTTACAAAGAATTGATCCCTTATTTTCGAGGAGAGTATAGCCTTGCTCGTTCCATTGAGCTGTTGAAACGAAATTCAAGACGGTACGCAAAGCGTCAATACACGTACTTTAAAAATAAAATGGAGATTCAATGGTATGAAATCGATGAGAACAATTACAATGATAAATTTGAAACTATTTTAGACGATTTAGCAGGAAAGATAGGCTAAAACGTAGAAACGTATTATTACAGATAGAAAAGAGGAGGAAGATCCATGGCCCAATCGGTTAATATCCAAGACAATTATTTGAATCAATTAAGAAAAGAACGTATGCAGGTGACTGTCTTTCTGCTTAATGGTTTCCAATTGAGAGGCGTCATCAAAGCATTTGACAACTTCACTGTGCTCCTTGAAACTGATGGTAAGCAACAGTTGATATTTAAACACGCCATTTCGACATTCGCACCAATGAAGAATGTGTCGTTGGATAAAGAATAGCGGTTAATCGCTGCAAACGAGAACAATGTGGGAGTCCTTTCCGGGGCTCCCATTTTGATGTGTTTTAAAGGTGGGCATTTGTCACAGTATCTCTTCCTTCAACGTATGATGAAGGAGAATGAGGAGGGATCGATGTGCATCCGCAAGCAAAAGCAGCGAAGCCTGGCGCGATCAATATCGTCTTGAATGATACAAAAGATAGAGCTGTCCCTGATCCGAGGAAGGACGTGCGGGAACAGCCGGCAACCCCTTTTCGTAGAATTGATGAATTTTTTTCTACTATTATAGGTATGCAGGATTTAAAAAAGCGCATGAAAGAAATCTATGCGCAGGTTTTAATTACTCAAAAAAGGAAAGATGCCGGTCTGAAAGCCAACCCCCAGGTGTTACACATGGTTTTCAAAGGGAACCCGGGCACAGGAAAAACGACAGTAGCCCGGATGGTAGCTGCATTGTTTCAAGAAATCGATGTTCTGGAAAAGGGGCATTTTATTGAAGCTGACCGGAGTGATTTAGTCGGTGAGTATATCGGTCACACCGCTCAAAAAACGAAAGAATTGATTCGTAAAGCTCTCGGTGGGGTACTTTTCATAGATGAAGCTTACTCGCTTGCCCGCGGCGGAGAGAAGGACTTCGGTAAAGAAGCTATTGATACGCTGGTGAAATGTATGGAAGACCACCATGATGAATTGATCATCATCCTGGCAGGATACCCTGATGAAATGGATGATTTTTTGACGATCAATCCCGGCTTAGCTTCAAGGTTCCCGATTCAGCTTTCTTTTTCCAATTACAATCCCGAAGAACTTTCGGCTATCGCTTTTGGGATGATCGAGGAAAGGGAATATTGTTTAACAAAAGAAGCAAAAAGAAAATTACATCAGCATTTACAGTCTGTATGCTGGGAGAAACGTGAGAATTTTTCCAATGCGAGGTATGTAAGAAACCTTATTGAAGAAGCTATACGAAAGCATGCATGGCGTGTGATCGGTAGTCCAAATCCCAAGAAAACAACCTTGATGACACTGCAGTCAGAAGATTTCAATGTGCAGACTAAACATACCTACATCCACTAGTGAGCGATATGATTCTTTTCTGTTGCTTTTTTGTTATGATGGGTGGGGTGAAGATGTAGAAAAGTAGGTGTAAGGATGAGTGAAAAAGAATTAGTCGTGTTAGTTGCAAGAAAAGATCCTGAAGAATTGGAGGACCGCTTTCAGTCCTCCTTGAAAGAACTTCAATCTTTGACTGAAACAGCTGATGGTGAAGTCGCTAAGATCATCACACAAAAGCGAGAGCGGGTTCACCCGGCTACATATCTGGGCGAAGGGAAATTAGAAGAAATCAAACAGGAAGCGGATGACTCGGGCGCGGAGCTCGTTATTTTCAATGACGAGCTTTCACCAGGCCAACTTCGGAATATTTCTGAAAAGGTTGGACGCAGAGTCATTGACCGCAGCCAGTTGATTTTGGATATTTTTGCTTCTCGAGCCCGGACAAAAGAGGGAAAATTGCAGGTCGAACTTGCTCAGTTACAATATTTGCTCCCACGCCTGGCTGGTCAAGGGACAGAGATGTCACGCCTTGGTGGAGGAATAGGGACGCGGGGTCCTGGTGAAACAAAGCTGGAAAGTGACCGCCGTCACATCCGCCGCCGGATTGATGACATTAAGAAGCGGCTGGATACTGTCGTTAAACAACGGCAGCAATACCGTAAGCGCCGCAAAGACAACCGCGCTTTTCAAATAGCGATTGTCGGCTATACGAATGCCGGAAAATCAACATTTTTCAATCGCGTAACTGAAAGCCAGTCTTTTGAGGAAGATCTGCTGTTCGCCACTCTCGATCCTTTAACTAGACAAGTGAGTCTCCCATCAGGGTTCCAAGCGTTAGTTTCAGATACAGTTGGCTTCATTCAAGATCTACCGACAACATTGGTCGCTGCCTTTCGTTCGACTTTGGAAGAGGTGACAGAAGCTGATTTCGTCCTGCATATGGTGGATGCTGCCCACTCGGACCACCTTCAACAGGAGAAAACGGTATTGAAGCTGCTGGAGGATTTGGGTGCCGATCATTTACCCGTTCTGACTGTGTATAATAAGAAAGATTTACTCACGGAGGATTTCATTCCTGATGCCTACCCTTCTTTGACCGTCAGTGTGCATGACCCGATTGATTTAAAGCGGGTATTGAATAAAATCGAAGAAGTCCTCAAAGAAGAATGGCATGAATACGATGTGTTTGTACATGCTTCAGAAGGGAAAAGACTGCAGCAATTCAAATCATACAGTATGGTTACCTCCATGCATTTTTATGAAGAGAAAGAAGGATATGCGCTACATGGTTTCATCCATCCAGCCCACCCTCTGAAACATCAGATATTATAATGTTAGGAAGAGAACAACATGGACTTGAAAGAAATTAAGTTGAATACTGAACAACAAATAGTGGCGCAACATGCCAAAGTGAATAAAATCGTCGAATCCAATCAAGAAAAAGTCTTACATGCCTTTCAAAAATTACGAGTCAGTGACTCCCATTTCAATCCGACCACAGGGTACGGCTATGATGATTTCGGACGAGACACATTAGAGGCTCTCTATGCGGAGATTTTTGATGCGGAGGATGCTCTGGTACGCCCTCAATTGATTTCAGGGACACACGCAATAACTACGGCGTTATTCGGAGTGCTGCGGCCAGGGGATGAGCTCTTGTACATCTCCGGGGAACCGTATGACACACTTGAAGAAGTTATAGGGACATCCGGGACTAAGGACAAAGGTTCGTTGAAGGATTTTGGAGTGACTTATCAATCTGTCCCATTAACCGCGGAAGGGTCCTTCGATGAAGCAAAGATAAGTGAATCGGTAAAGAGTGAGACAAAGGTAGTGGCGATCCAGCGTTCAAAAGGCTATGATGACAGACCATCATTCAATATAGAACGAATAGCGTCCATCATTAAGTATGTCCGTAGTCTGAAGAAGGATGTCATCGTATTTGTCGACAACTGTTATGGCGAATTTGTAGAAACGAAGGAACCTTTGGAGGTAGGAGCAGATTTGATTGCGGGATCTTTAATTAAAAACCCGGGAGGAGGAATTACCCGCATCGGGGGATACATAGCCGGGAGAGAAAGTTTGATCGAACAGTGCAGTTACCGCTTGACTGCCCCGGGGTTAGGGAAAGAAACCGGTGCAAGTCTGAATAGTCTTCAAGAAATGTACCAGGGAATATTCCTAGCCCCCCATATTGTCGGAGAGGCATTGAAGGGTGCGATATTTTCTGCCAGGTTCCTTGATCTGCTGGGATTCCATACAAGCCCTCCATTTGATGCGGAGCGCACCGATTTAATCCAATCCGTCAACTTCGAAACTGCCGAACAGATGATCCGATTCTGTCAAACCATCCAGCAGGCGTCACCGATAAATTCCCATGTCAAACCTCAACCGAGCGCAATGCCGGGGTATGAAGATGAAGTTATCATGGCAGCAGGAACTTTCATTCAAGGAGCAAGTTTGGAGTTGACAGCAGATGGACCGATCCGCCCGCCATATACTGCCTTTATACAAGGCGGGCTGACCTACGCTCATGTCAAAATAGCTGTCGTGAATGCTGCTGGACAATTGATAGAAGAAGGAATGGTTAAGCTTGATTAAAAGCAGGTTAACGACCTGTTTCACTTGTTAAATTTTCTTATGTGAACATTCCTCACATATGTTGACATATACCTTGCTTGAAGTATAATTAAAGTATCATTCTTATGGGGAGGAGGCACATCGATGAGTGATGAAATTCGTCGTTCAATGCCCTTGTTCCCGATGGGGATTGTTCAATCTTTAACAGACCTTACTGCTCGGCAAATCCGGTATTATGAACAGCATCAGCTGATTCATCCGGCCCGATCAGAAGGGAACCGTCGTATGTTCTCATTCAATGACGTCGATCGATTGTTAGAAATCAAAGACCTTATTGATCAAGGAGTGAACATGGCGGGGATTAAAAAAGTTCTTAAGCTTGATAAACAGCCAGAGAACCAGGCTTACGATGAAGAACAAATTCAGGAAGTCCATAATGAACTGACTGAAAAAGAACTTCGTCGTATGCTCCAACAAGAACTATTCACAGCGGGAAGGCAAGGTAAATTGGGAATCAGACAGGGAGAAATGTCTAGATTCTTCCATTAATTAGTGTTGAGAGGGGAAGATGTAATGGGTTTGACAAAAGAAGAAATTTACAAAAAAATCGATGAGGAAAATGTCCGGTTCATTCGGTTGCAGTTCACTGATATGCTGGGCACAATCAAAAACGTGGAAATTCCACTAAGCCAATTAGATAAAGCATTAGATGGAATGATGATGTTCGACGGATCTTCTATTGAAGGTTTCGTTCGTATTGAAGAGTCCGATATGTATTTAGTACCGGACCTGGACTCATTCGTCGTTTTCCCATGGACTTCCGAAAAGGGGAAAGTGGCACGATTCATTTGTGACATTTACAACCCGGATAAAACACCTTTTGAAGGTTGCCCGCGCTATAATCTGAAGCGGAACATTAAGAAAATGGAGAAACTTGGATTCTCTGCGTTCAATATTGGAACGGAACCAGAATTCTTCCTGTTTAAATTGGATGAAAAAGGAAATCCTACGATGGAGCTCAATGATAAAGGTGGATATTTTGATTTAGCACCGACCGATTTGGGCGAGAACTGTCGTCGGGATATCGTCCTTGAACTTGAAGAAATAGGTTTTGAAATTGAAGCTTCCCACCACGAAGTAGCTCCGGGACAGCACGAGATTGACTTTAAATACTCCGATGCTGTTAAACATTGTGATGACATTCAGACATTTAAACTGGTTGTCAAAACGATTGCACGTCAACATGGTTTACATGCTACATTCATGCCTAAACCATTATTCGGTGTAAATGGATCCGGGATGCACGCAAACATGTCCCTATTCAATAAAGATGGTAACGCCTTCTTTGAAGAAAAAGGAAAAGAGCAGCTCTCTGAAGTAGCTTACCAGTTCACAGCAGGAATCATTAAACACGCAACAAACTTCACAGCCGTGACGAATCCTACAGTCAACTCGTATAAGCGTCTAGTTCCAGGATATGAAGCGCCATGTTATGTCGCCTGGTCTGGACAAAACCGCAGCCCGCTCGTACGTGTACCGACTTCACGTGGGTTAAGCACACGTATCGAAGTACGTAGTGTCGATCCAGCGGCCAACCCTTATATGGCCATGGCGGTATTGCTTGCGGCCGGACTCGACGGAGTGGAAAATAAATTGGAAGCCCCAGCACCTGTCGATCGTAATATCTATGTTATGGATAAAAAGGAACGTGAAGCTCACGGTGTGAAAGACCTTCCTGCTACCCTTTATGATGCGCTTGAAGAGTTGCAACAAGACCCGATCATGGTTGAAGCACTTGGGGAGCACCTTTTCGAACACTTCATTGAAGCGAAAGAAATCGAATGGGACATGTTCAGAACACAAGTGCACCCTTGGGAAAGAGAACAATATTTGCAAACTTATTAATATTTAAAAAAGCCTCAATGCTCCTTGCGTTGAGGCTTTTTTGTACGCTGCGGGATGAATGGATACACAGCCCTGAAAAGATGAATAGAAAAGCTCCTTAGTTGGATTACTCTGTATAGTAGAGAGAAAGTAGCAGGAATATAAGTATCCGTCACACATAAATAAAACGACCTTATCATAGTGTAAGGTCGCTTTAACATTTAAATCATATCAGGTATCCCCTGATTATTTAGCTTGCTGATTGCGTAGAGCATTAACAGCATTGATACCTGCTTGCATATTACTAGCAGTAGGTGTCATCGTTGTAGTTGGTGGGAAACACGTGATACCAGTGAAGTTACTAAGATCCACTTCTACACAAGCCCCTGTTGCATACCATCCATCATATTCAATGAAGTCTAGCAGTGAATCTGGTGTGGAGTCACACAGGCTCGGATATAGAAGTTCCAAGACCGCGCAACATTTGTCATCCTCTTTGATTTTCTTTACACGGAAAAATGGAGACGGAATGGGACCGAAGCAGGATGTGTTGACATTTCTTACTCCCCAGGCAAAGTACGGAAGCAAACCGGAAAGTGCGCTTTCGCATCCACATAGAAGCATGAACGGAATCGTGTCATTTCCGTTCCCATTTGCTGCAGGAGAAAGCAAATCTCTTAGTGATTTCTCACATGAACCAGCACGACAGCAATCATTATTGGCAACTTCGTCCTGTGCTGCGGCAATTTTTCTTACCTTTTCACAGACACAGTTGCTTTTTTTACATTTACAACTCATTTATTTCACTCCTTTACACTATTTACTAATAGAGTATGAGAGAAATAGACAAGAGGATGGGAGAGTGTCACGATGAAGGAGAAATGTGCGCTTGTACATAATGAAAGAGTCTAGTAGAGGTTCAGCAACTTATTAGAGTCTCTAATGAAACTGTATCGTTTTAATATATAGTAAAATCAAGGACTAGCAGAATGAGAAGTGAACGTACTATTCCATTCCTGATATGTATGGGAACAAAAAAAAGACGAGGGGCTCCCTCGTCTTTTTTAATGAACTGTGCGATATAAACCGACGACTTTTCCTAGAATCGATACATCGTTCAAGATGATCGGTTCCATCGTGGCATTTTCAGGCTGAAGGCGGATATGGTTCTTCTCTTTAAAGAAGCGTTTGACAGTGGCTTCTTCATCTTCTGTCATTGCAACGACTATATCTCCATTTTGAGCTGTCTGTTGTTGTCTGACTATCACCATATCTCCATTCAGTATTCCTGCTTCGATCATACTTTCCCCTTGCACGATAAGGACGAATGTATTGTCGTCTGATCCTGCTAATGTGTCTGGGAGCGGCACATATTCTTCGATATTTTCAACTGCAGTGATAGGAGACCCTGCCGTAACTTTACCTATCACTGGGGCATATGAGGCTTCACTTCTCGGTATGCTATGATCTTCTTCTAATTCGATGACTTCTATTGCTCTTGGCTTAGTAGGATCCCGGCGGATATACCCTTTCTTCTCCAGTCTGGATAGATGTCCATGTACGGTAGAGCTGGAAGCCAGCCCGACAGATTCTCCGATTTCCCTTACAGATGGTGGATAACCTTTCATTAATACTTGTTCTTTAATAAAATCTAATATCTCTTGCTGCCGCTTTGAAAGTTTACTCATAGATTAGCACCTCGTACATAGGATTATAGTAACCACATTGTACCACGGTCATTTCAAAAACACAAACAAGCGTTCGAAAAATACAAGTTGACAAGAACACACATTCGTATATAATGGTAATCAACAAATGCGAACACAAGTTCTAAGGGAACGTTCGTTCTTAAAACGGAGGGATTAATCATGTTCAACAAATTATCCAAACTGGATTACACTTATTTATTATTGTTCGTTGTGAGTTTTGCCTTTCTCTATTATTCTATGGTTACGAGCGGGTAAGTAATCAGTCGTAGAACTTATAGGAGGAAGGGTCAGGCATCATGAAAGTACTATTATATTGTCGTGTCAGCACGGAAAAAGAGGCACAGGTAACCTCATTGAACAGACAAAAGACAGAGCTTGCGAACATGGCACAAGTCCATGGAATGGAAGTGGTCGAATGCATCCAAGAACAAGCGAGTGGGTATGACATCGAGCGCGAGGGGATTTTCCGCCTGTTGTCCTATTTTTCAGAAGGGGAAGCAGATGGTCTGCTGATCCAAGATGAAACCAGACTCGGGCGCGGAAATACGAAAATAGCACTTTTCCATCAATTGAATCGTTTGGAAGTGAAAATATTTTCCCTTTCCCATGAAGGGGAGCTGGAGCTTTCAGAATCTGACTCGATGGTCCTGCAAATCGTAGGCATTGTTGAAGAATATCAAAGAAAAATCCATAATATGAAAATACGCAGAGGGATGAGAAAAGCAGTAGATCAGGGCTATGACCCTGCTTCCAACCTTTCGAATCAACATTTAGCCCCGGGACGTGAACGTATAGAATTTCCCATTGAAGAAGTAGTTCGTTTGCGAAGGAATAACCTGACATTCAAAGATATCGCTGCCACTCTGAGAGGCTTGGGTTACGATGTTTCCAAAGCGACGGTCCACCGTAGATATAAGGAATATCTATCGCTTGAAAAAGAAGAATAAGCAAGTTAATATATACTTAAACGACAAGAGTCTTAAAGGCTGCTTGTCTTTTTCATGTTTTTACGGTCCAGACTATATATAAAGGAGTAGGATCTTATGTTATCCAAAGAGAAAATCAATCGAATCAACGAGTTAGCCAATAAATCAAAACAAGAAGAATTGACGAAAGAGGAAAAGAATGAACAACAGAAATTAAGACAAGAATATCTGAAAAATGCTCGTAAATCCTTTAAGAATCAATTGAAAGGTGTCACTGTCATCGATCCTGAAGGTACAGATGTTACACCGAAAAAACTGAAACAAATGCAGGAAAATGAGAAAAAGAACTAGCTGTTTCCATGAGCACTCTATTGCAGTAGAGTGCTTTCTTTTTTGTTTCTCCCGGAAAATAAAAACGGCTATAATAAAATAGAAGAAAAGATACTGGTAAAGAATATTTTAAAAGATCAATGACAACCTTGAATGAGACGCTCTTAGTCAGAGCTGAAAACCTCATCTTCTTGTTTTTGGATCACTCTTAAGGAACGTTTCAGTAGCGAATGAACGTCTGTTTAATTCCATCATTTAAGGGGAAAGTATAGGGAAGATCTTTATGAAAGTTCATCCTATGCTTGTTTCAAATGGATTTTCATTATAGGATAATACATGGTACATATACCTGAACAGAAAGGGGAATGTTGGACATGGCTAACAGCCTTGAACAAACATCAATCAATACGATCAGAACACTTACGATCGATGCAGTAGAAAAAGCAAACTCTGGTCACCCGGGGATGCCTATGGGGGCTGCACCGATGGCTTACACACTATGGACGAAATTCATGGATCACAACCCGAATAATTCTGAATGGTTCAACCGTGACCGTTTTGTATTATCAGCAGGGCATGGATCTATGCTGCTTTACAGTCTATTACACCTCTCAGGATATAATGTGAAGATGGACGATTTGAAGTCTTTCCGTCAGTGGGATTCCAAAACTCCCGGTCACCCTGAGTTTGGTCACACGGATGGAGTCGAGGCTACGACAGGCCCTCTTGGACAAGGAATCGCTATGGCAACTGGTATGGCGATGGCTGAAGCCCATCTGGCAGCTAAATACAACCGCGAGAGCTACAATGTAGTAGATCATTACACTTATACGATTTGCGGCGATGGAGATTTGATGGAAGGTGTATCCCAAGAATCCGCCTCTTTAGCTGGCCACCTTGGTCTTGGTAAATTAATCGTTCTTTATGATTCGAATGATATTTCGCTTGATGGTGATCTGGATCGCTCTTTCAGTGAGAGTGTTGAAAAACGCTATGAAGCTTATGGATGGCAGGTTATCCGTGTTGAAAACGGCACAGATACAGAAGAAATTACGAAAGCGCTGGAAAAGGCGAGAGCGAATACGGATCAGCCGACTATGATCGAAGTTAAAACAGTGATCGGCTACGGTTCTCCAAACAAATCCGGTAAATCTGATTCTCATGGTGCACCTTTAGGTGAAGATGAAGTGACTGCAGCTAAAGAATTTTATGAATGGGGTCATGAACCTTTCCATGTACCTGATGAAGTTTATCAAGATTTCAAAGAGAAAGTACAGGAAAATGGTCAAGATAAAGAGCAGTCCTGGAATGATCTGATGACTCAATATAAAGAATCATATCCTGAGCTTGGGAAAGAGCTGGAAGCAGCCATCCGTGGTGAGCTGCCAGAAGGATGGGACAAAGAACTGCCTTCTTATACAGTTGGTGAGGACAGTCCTGCAACCCGTGCAGCTTCCGGGGGTGCGATTAATGCTTTATCTGATGCCATCCCTTATTTCTTCGGTGGTAGTGCCGATCTTGCCGGTTCAAACAAAACAGCCGTGAAAGATCACGAAGACTTCTCCCGTGAAAACTATGCGGGGCGTAACATTTGGTTTGGGGTACGTGAATTTGCGATGGCTTCTGCCCTGAATGGTATGTGTCTCCACGGAGGTCTGAAAGTTTATGCCGGTACATTCTTCGTCTTCAGTGATTACATGCGTCCGGCAATCCGTCTGTCTGCACTTATGAATCTTCCTGTGAACTATGTGTTTACTCACGATTCAGTAGCAGTCGGTGAAGATGGTCCGACACACGAACCAGTGGAGCAGCTGCCTTCACTTAGAGCAATGCCGAACCTTTCAGTCGTCCGTCCTGCAGATGGAAACGAAACCAATGCTGCGTGGAGAATCGCCCTGGAGTCTAATACCACTCCTACTGCGCTTGTGTTGACTCGTCAAGGACTTCCTACACTTGAAGGTACAGAAGAGAATGCTTACGAAGGTCTGAAGCGAGGTGCTTACATCCTTAGTGATTCAGATAAAGAAGAGCCTGATGCTATCCTTCTCGCCTCTGGTTCTGAAGTTCAATTAATTGTCAAAGCCCAAGACGAATTGAAGAAGAAAGGGTACGATGTCCGCGTCGTGAGTATTCCTTCTTTCGATCGTTTCAATGTACAACCTCAGGAATACAAAGAGAAAGTATTGCCTCCGAACGTTCGTAAACGTCTTGCAGTTGAAATGGCTGCTTCCTTCGGATGGGAACGTTATGTCGGTCTTGATGGGTCTGTCATTGGAATCGATACATTCGGTGCCTCCGCACCTGGAAATACAGTCATTGAAAACTATGGCTTTACAGTTGAAAATGTAGTGAAACATGCGGAAAACCTAATGAAATAAACAATAAAAACTGCCCCCTGGTTACGGGGGCAGTTTTTTTATACATATTGAGTAAAGACATTTTCACTTGAAGGGATCCATCTGAAGAGGTAGGAGGGCTGATAAACAGAGAGAAATAGACAAAAAAAGAAACTGCTTACTGCCACAATATGACACGAAATCTATCTATTTGTTTTTATAATGATAGGGAGGAGTGAGTGGAATGTATTTCATCATATTTTCAATCAAACGTGAAATTACAGAACAATATTACTATAAAGCAGATCTTATGAAGCGGTTTTTCTTAGAATGGCTGAGGAATCCTGCAAGTCGTCATCATCACAGGCAACTCTCCTACATAACAGAGCCTTTCCCTTTCGAAAGTTACTTAGACAAAGAGTTAATAGAGGAATCGAGTGAAAAAAATGGTTCTTTTTGTCGTCGCTTTTTCGATTTCGCCCTTCCGTATGATATAATAGTCGATAAGAATTATTGTTGTCTTTTTCAGTGTGATAGTCTGTGGCAAGCTGAAAGTGTTGCATTCAGCCCGTTGAGAATGTCGACCCATACGTTTTATATCATTGAAACTACAGGGGAACATTATGGCTGGATCACATCTGAGGCACGGCAACGTCTATTATCGTAAAACGACTATTGTATTCTAAAGACCGTTTTACTATACTGTTATGGGAGACAATACGAAGGAGGAAGACGAAGACATGACATTGGGGATCGTTTGGGTCATCATCATAGCTTTACTAGCGCTTGTCGGTGGGGCAGCCCTTGGCTTCTTTATCGCAAGAAAATATATGATGAATTATTTGAAAAAAAACCCGCCAATCAACGAACAAATGCTACGCACATTGATGATGCAGATGGGTCAGAAACCATCACAGAAGAAGATCAATCAGATGATGCGTTCAATGAACAACCAAATGAAATAATTCATAAAGCCTTCTTCCTGTACGGGGAGAAGGCTTTCTCTATGGAAAACATAAGATGTTCACAGTAGTTTCATCGTTTTTTGAAAAAACCTCTGATACAATAGAGGGCGACTAAGAGTTTGGAGGATAATATTATGATGGATGTGAATCTATTCCTAGCTTTCGGAGCAGGGTTTTTATCGTTCATTTCTCCATGTGTTTTTCCTTTATATCCTGCATTCCTCTCTTACATAACAGGGATGAGTGTCAATGAATTAAAAGAAGACAATGGAATGTTGAAACGTACAAGCTTAATTCATACCGTTCTATTTTTAGCAGGTTTTACGACGATTTTTATGATTATAGGGTTTTCGGGATCATTTTTCTCTCAGTTTCTAATCCAAAATGAGTCGATCATCCGTCGTTTGGGTGCGATTTTAATTATCTTTTTTGGATTCACCATCATTGGAGTGTTCAATTTTCAATTTTTGATGAAAGATAGGAAAATCAGTTTTAAAAACCGGCCTTCTGGATATTTGGGGTCCTTTTTAATCGGCCTGACTTTTTCACTTGGATGGACGCCTTGTACGGGACCGATACTTGCAGGTGTACTTTCTCTGGCAGCCGATTCACCTGAATTGTTTGTAGTTATGATGCTCTCATATTCCATGGGTTTCTCAATTCCTTTCTTGCTGCTTTCTTTCTTTATCGGCAAATTGAATTGGATCAAACGTCACAGCGCAAAGATCGTAAAAGTAGGTGGATACATCATGATTCTTGTGGGAATAGCTTTATATTTCGACTGGATGGCTAAGCTTACATCATATCTTGCTGGATTATTTGGATTCCAAGGTTTCTAAAATATAGATTTTATGCGGTTTTTATATTAAGATAAAAGTATTGATTAAAAATAAAGGAGTATTTGTATGACCCGGACCAACGACATCATATTAAGAACAACAACTACTTTAATTGCTTTCATACTATTAGGGTTTTCCATTTACTTGTTTTTTGCTGGGCACAATGCGCCCGGTGGTGGTTTCATCGGAGGTCTCATGACTGCTGCTGCAATCATCCTCATGTATATGGCTTATGGCATCAAGGCGATGGAAAAAATTCTGCCAATCAACTTTCGTTATGTGATTCCTGTAGGTTTGGTCATCGCAACTGGTACAGGAGTCGGGTCCTTTATATTCGGCCAGCCGTTCCTGACGCAGACCTTCGCTTACTTTCAATTGCCCATTTTAGGTAAGACCGAACTGGCTACGGCTTTATTGTTCGACCTTGGGGTCTATTTAGCGGTCGTCGGAGTCACAATGACGATTATCTTGACGATTGCAAACGACCGTGAATGAAGGGGGGAAGGATGAATGGCGAAAATTCTGATAGTGGATGATGCTAAATTCATGCGTATGACGCTGACGAACATTTTGAAGAATGGGAACCATGAAATAGTCGGAGAAGCTGAAAACGGGCAGGAAGCTGTAGAAAAATATGAAGCACTTTCACCGGATTTAGTTACGATGGACATCACAATGCCTGAAAAGAATGGTATTGAAGCTCTTAAGGAAATCAAAGCTCAGTCTGAACAAGCAAAAGTCATTATGTGTTCAGCTATGGGACAACAGAAGATGGTAGTTGAAGCAATTGAGAAGGGTGCGAAAGATTTCATCGTCAAACCCTTTGATGAGTCCCGCGTCCTTGATGCGATTGACCGTGTGTTAAACTAAACTTTATTCAGGCAGAGAAGAAAGAGTGAAATGGTATGTTTTGGTTGATTGCAAGTACTATTGTAGCTGCATGTATGGCGACGGGGATGATTTTCATCCGACTTCGCGCATCCAGGCAGCCTGCAAGTGTAAAAAAAATCATTTTGCCTCCATTTTTCATGAGTACTGGTGCCTTGATGTTCATTTTTCCTGAATTCAGGGTCCAGTGGAGTCAGGTGATTGAAGCGCTTTTAGTTGGCGTAATCTTCTCGTTTTTTCTTATCCGGACCTCAAAATTAGAGGTGAGGGGTGGAGACATCTTTTTAAAGCCTTCCAAAGCTTTCGTCTTCATTTTGTTCGGCTTATTGATCCTGCGGGTCATCTTCAAGCTGATTATCGGGCAGCATGTTTCCTTTGGAGAAACGAGCGGGATGTTCTTTCTGCTGGCTCTGGGAATGATTTTGACATGGCGTCTGGCTATGCTGAGGCAATATTTACAATTAGAAAAGAATTTAGACGCAAAAAAGGACCTGGCGTAAGCCTGGTCCTTTTAACGTTCAAGTAATGGATGATATGGTGTCATATCAATTTCTTTTTCTTCGAGCTTTTTGATTAGGAATTTATGGTCCCGTTTCGGAGTGGCACGAATGTAACCTTCGATCAAGATATCCTGCGTAATTCTTTTCTTCTTTTTTTGCAGTGCGATTTCCCCGATGCGGCCAGCAATTTTTTGTCTGGCTACATCTCTGAAGATTTCAGGAACAGGAGAGACGAGTTCTTCCAAAAGCTCTTTCTGCTCAGAGGCCCACATATGACGGGTCTTATCCACATAATATTCTTCCCAATCAATGATTGATTTCCCATCTTCTTTCGGCAATCGTTTCAAAAATTTCCGGAACATGAAAAAACCACCGATGCTCATCAAACCGACCATGATGACAATCCACCCGACTATGAATAGGGCAAATCCACCTGACATACCTATCACCTGTTTCATTTTTCTTGTAATCAGTTCTTTATTTAATTATAAAAGTTCCTCCATTTAAATACAAGTGTTCCTGTTATGTCGGGCTCAAATATATAAATTGTCGAATTATGAAAAATTTACGTCCATATATTTTACTTATAAATCGTTTTCATTTACAATAAGGGTTGCAGATTTGTGAACTTGTTATGTATGAAGGGATCAAATGTACAAAAATTGGGGAATGGAGAAGCCGGATAAACGGCATCACCATTGAATTTTGATGAGGGGGTAAAAGGAATATGGCTAGCAATGCTTTTAATGCTCGCAAACAATTTGACCTGAATGGCCAAACGTACAACTATTACGACCTGAAAGCCTTAGAAGATGCGGGACATGGTAAGATCTCCCGTCTGCCTTTCTCCATCCGTATCCTACTAGAATCTCTGTTACGTCAACATGACGGACGTGTCATTAAAGATGAGCACGTAGAGAGCCTAGCAAACTGGGGAACTGAAAAATCTAAAGGGGAAGATGTTCCATTCAAACCTTCCCGTGTCATTTTGCAAGACTTTACAGGAGTACCGGCTGTCGTCGATCTTGCATCATTGAGAAAAGCGATGGTTGACATGGGTGGAAGTCCTGATAAGATCAACCCGGAAGTACCTGTGGATCTTGTCATTGACCACTCCGTACAAGTAGATAAGTACGGGACAGCTGATGCACTTAATATCAATATGGAACTTGAATTCGAAAGGAACGAGGAACGTTATGAGTTCCTTCACTGGGCACAAAAGGCGTTCGATAACTATCGCGCTGTCCCGCCAGCAACAGGAATCGTGCACCAGGTGAACCTTGAATACATCGCGAATGTCGTTCATGCGAAAGAGAATGAGAGCGGCTCTTATGATACTTATCCAGATACACTTGTCGGTACCGACTCACATACGACGATGATCAATGGCCTTGGAGTTCTTGGATGGGGTGTTGGAGGAATAGAAGCGGAAGCTGGAATGCTCGGACAACCTTCTTATTTCCCTGCTCCAGAAGTTATCGGTGTTAAGTTGAACGGAAGCTTCCCACAAGGAACCACCGCAACAGACTTGGCTTTGAAAGTTACACAAAAACTTCGTGAACAGAATGTTGTTGGTAAATTCGTTGAATTCTTCGGACCTGGTCTGCAAGAAATGCCGCTTGCAGATCGCGCTACCATTTCCAACATGGCACCTGAATATGGAGCTACATGTGGTTTCTTCCCAGTTGATGGAGAGTCACTTGAATATATGCGTCTGACTGGACGTAGTGAAGAGCAGATCAATATGGTCGAAGAGTACTGCAAGAAAAACAGTCTTTGGTACGATCCATCCTTCGAAGATCCAGAGTTCACTTCACTGGTTGAAATCGATCTCGGAGAATTGGAGCCGAATCTATCAGGACCTAAACGTCCTCAAGACTTGATTCCACTTTCCCAAATGAAGGATTCATTCGAAAAAGCGATCACTGGCCCTGCTGGGAACCATGGTTTCGGTTTGGGTAAAGCCGAATTCGATAAAGAAGTTGAAGTGAAGTTCGATAACGGAAATAAAACAGTTATGAATACTGGCGCTCTTGCTATCGCTGCGATTACTTCATGTACGAACACTTCTAACCCACACGTTATGCTTGGGGCAGGCTTAGTAGCTAAGAAAGCCGTTGAAAAAGGTCTTGAAGTGCCGGATTATGTGAAAACTTCACTCGCACCCGGCTCCAAAGTAGTAACCCGCTACCTTGAAGACTCTGGATTAATGCAGCCCTTGAATAAACTCGGTTTCAACCTTGTGGGTTACGGCTGTACGACATGTATCGGGAACTCCGGTCCATTACTGCCTGAAATCGAAAAAGCTATCGCAGACAGTGATTTGACGGTTTCTTCTGTGCTTTCAGGTAACCGGAACTTCGAAGGACGTATCCACCCACTTGTAAAAGCGAACTACTTGGCTTCACCGCCACTTGTTGTCGCCTATGCACTTGCAGGGACGGTTGATATCGACCTTAAAAATGAAGCGATCGGTAAAGACCAACAGGGGAATGACGTCTTCTTTGATGACATCTGGCCATCTCAGGAGGAGATCAAATCAGAAATTTCCCGTGTTGTTACACCGGAAATCTTCCGTAAAGAATATGAAAGTGTATTCAACTCCAATGAAAAATGGAATGAAATCAATACGACTGATGAGCCGTTGTATGACTGGAACGATAATTCCACGTATATACAGAACCCGCCGTTCTTTGAAGGACTCTCCAGCGATCCTGAAGCAGTCAAACCACTAAAAGGAATGCGTGTGGTAGGTAAATTCGGTGACTCTGTAACTACAGACCATATCTCACCAGCTGGTGCGATTCCTAAGGATATGCCGGCAGGAGAGTACTTGCAGGAGAATGGTGTGAGTCCGCGTAACTTCAACTCTTACGGATCCCGTCGTGGTAACCATGAAGTTATGATGCGTGGTACGTTTGCAAATATTCGTATCCGTAATGAGCTTGCTCCTGGTACAGAAGGTGGCTTCACAACTTATTGGCCGACAGAAGAAGTCATGCCGATTTATACAGCTGCCATGAAGTATCAGCAGGACGATACTCCGTTGATGGTCATCGCAGGAAATGACTATGGTATGGGAAGCTCTCGTGACTGGGCGGCTAAAGGTACTGACCTTCTTGGAATCAAGACAGTCATTGCCGAAAGCTTTGAGCGTATTCACCGCTCCAACCTGGTCATGATGGGTGTGCTGCCACTTCAGTTCAAACCGGAAGATTCCGTTGAATCCCTTGGTTTGACTGGACGTGAAACTTTTGATGTGGAAGTCGGAGAAGATGTGAAACCACACGATCTTGTCAAAGTTACATCCACAGATGAAGAAGGTAATAAAAAAGAATTCGACGTCATTGCTCGTTTTGACAGTGAAGTTGAAGTTGATTATTATCGTCACGGTGGTATCTTGCAAATGGTACTGCGTAATAAACTTAGTTAATGGCAAAAAGGATCGCCCGGCCGGGCGATCCTTTTTTCTATGTCTGTGATGATGATGTTTCTCCCTGTCCTACATAAGTTCTCCGTTCCGTGTATGTTCTTTTCAAGATACGGATGTTTAACTTTGTTAACACAGACCAAGTCATATGCTTTCTATCCTTGAACACTTTAGAAGAGATAATTGTGAAATTTGTATGAAAAGGCGTATCCTTCTTTACAGGTATAAATGTTTTTCTATATTCTTATATATAGAAGAGAGACGAAGAATTTTTCTTAGACGGACGGAGGAAATGAAATGAAGCAATGGGGAGCCACAGCATTCCTGGTACTACTTTTCGCATTTGTCATCATTTCTGCGTTAAATGAGAATGATGAGAAAGAGGCGGATAGTGGCCTTCAAGAATATAGTGATCGTGACCAAGAAGGAGCGGGGATGACTGCTCCTAACGCTCCTGATGGCTTAGAGGAGGGGGAACAGGCCCCAGACTTCACTCTACAGACACTTGAAGGTGAAACGGTCAAACTTTCCGATTTCAAAGGAAAAAAAGTGTTTTTGAATTATTGGGCTACCTGGTGTCCGCCTTGTAGAGAAGAGATGCCGGAAATGCAGCGCTTCCATGAAGAATTCGGAGACGAAGTCGTCATTCTTGCAGTTAACGGCACAGGTTCGGAAAAAAGTGTCAAGCAAGTTAAGGAATACGTACAAGAAGGTGAATACACCTTTCCAATTCTATTGGATAAAGATTTAGCTATAAATCAGACATATGAGATTATCTCGATACCTACAACATATTTCATCGGAACAGATGGAGTCATACAACAACCAAGGATCGTTGGCCCGATGACATATGAGTATATGAAAGAGATGAAAAATGCATTAAATTAAGAATATTTCTTTCAAATCATGGAAATCATACCTATTAAAGGAGAGATTTCCATGAGAAGACATAAACCGATTTCTTTTGAGGAACGAGTAAAAGAAAATATCCGCTCGATCCAAGCCGATCACAAGCTGATGGAACAAATCGACGAACGAATTGAAAAACGCCACAATGAACGAATGAAACAAATCCCGTCGTGAACCGGGGTTTGTTTTTTTGCGTAGGAAAATAATAAAGTACCACCCTATGGGTCTTGTGCTGGATAAGGGCTTAGCCTCTCGAGACCTTAACTACATCAGTACCGCCATGAAAGATCAGTTCACGGTACTGATGTTCTTACGCTTTTCGAGGTCGACCAAGGCACTTGCGCTTTTGTCTTTATATTGGGGATTAATGACAGTGAATGTCCATCATAAATCATTGGCTTCCTGGGAAAAGTAAACCATGACTCACATTACGAAAGTACAGGAGGGTGACGATATGTCCCACAAACAACAGCACATGGCGAACGAAAAGCCGAACCCTGATAAGCGGGCAGATAATGTCGATCGACTTCAGGAGAATGTAACAAATACGATTGAGAATATTGAAGCTTCCCACAATGCAATGCAGTTTGCCACAGAGGAAGAAAAGCAGGATATTGAACGCAAAAACAAGCGGAGAAATCAGTCGCTTGAGTCGATGAGGCAGGAGATTAAAGACGAAGCTCGTCACCAACAATATTAATCAATTTATGAACCGCTTCTCTTTAAATAATGGGGAGCGGTTTTTTAAAAAGGAAGTTTTTCCTGCCGACAGCATGTTCATCTACATAAGACCTTGTCTATGATAAAATGAATAACGTTGATAGAAAAGGATGTGATGAGGATGTTAGACAAACTTAGACAATGGAATAGTTTAGAACAGCAGCCTCCGATTTCAGAAGTCGAGGCTCTTCGATATATAAATAAACATACAGTGGAGGAGAAAGAACTGCAAGCACTCCTCTATGTAACACTGGCGTATCACCGAATACGCAGACATCCTGGACAGGACCTTCTTGCAGACCAGTTCATTGACGAAGCAAGAGTATTGGACACGACGCATTCGCTTGTGACAGAATTATACGAATCCAAACAGCTGATGCAGGCTTATACTATGCTGAAAAACACCCCGCTTGAGCAGTGGATTCTTCACGAAACAGATCATGATTCGGCAAAAGGAAAGAAAGCAAAATCCATTCATGAGGATGTAAGCTACCTTAAGAATCAATGGGATGAAGAACTTGCTAACAAAACCATTATCGATGCATCCAGTCGATTGAAACTATATCAAGATGTTTATGATGAATTATCTGAACTGGATTCAATATTGGAAGAAGCGATCGCTTCGATTGAAAACCGTCGAATCCGCATCCCTGTCAAAGAAATAAATGATCGTACAAGGAGATTATCCGATAACCAGGATGAAATATATAAACGGCTGCCTGGATTTTTAACCGATCAATCTTACAGCAATCCATTAGAAGCTTTCGATCAAATGGTCGGGCTTCACGACGTCAAAACCTATATCAGACGCTATTATCACTTTTTAAGATATCAGCAGCAACGGAAGAATTTCGGTTTTTCGATGGTGGATGAGCCTGGTTTACATATGATCATTACGGGTAATCCTGGCACGGGTAAAACTACAATCGCTCGGTTACTTGCCAACATATATCATGAGCTGGGAATTTTGGAAACTAAAGAAGTCATCGAAGTAAATCGGTCACATCTCGTAGGTTCTTATGTAGGGCAAAGTGAGGAAAATACGATGAATTATGTCAAACAAGCGATCGGAGGAGTTCTCTTCATTGATGAAGCCTATAGCTTGAAAAGGGAAGGACAAACAGGAAATGACTATGGTCAAGCTGTTATTGACACCCTTGTTTCTGCGATGACAAGTAAGGAATATGGTGGGAAATTCGCTGTGATTTTGGCAGGCTATCCAGAGGAAATGAGGCAATTTCTCTGGTCCAACCCAGGCCTTCGTAGTCGTTTCCCTGAACAGAATCATATCGAGCTCCCTGATTATCAAATGAGTGAATTGATGTCGATTGCTGAGCAGACAGCCATCGACAATGATTTCTTTTTTACTGATCAGGCATTAATAGAATTCGCCTCTCTAATCGACCGGGAGCGGGTAGATGATTCATTCGGTAATGCAAGGACTGTGAAGAACTTAGTGATGAAGACTGTATTTCAAAAAGGGGCACAGGAAGCGGAAAGGGATAAGCATCATTGGCTTGATCATATGCGTATTGATATAGGCGACCTGGAATGGGAGAAGAAAGTTGACCAGGAAGGGTATTCACCAATGGAGCGGTTAGATGAATTGATCGGCCTTCACAATGTGAAAGCAGAAGTCCGTAAGCTATCTTCTTTCGTACAGGCCCAGCAAAAAAGGAAAGAAAATGGATACCCGGTGGTTCCGATTCAGCTTCATTCAGTATTCTCTGGAAATCCTGGTACAGGAAAAACGACCGTGGCCGAAATTTATGCAGATGTTTTAAAAGAGTGTGGTTTATTGAAGCGGGGCCATACCGTAGTCGTTTCCAGGAGTGATCTGGTTGCAGGATATGTCGGTCAAACCGCGATTAAGACCAAAAGAAAAATCAGAGAGGCTTTAGGCGGCGTTCTTTTCATTGACGAAGCTTATGTGTTATACAATGGCGGCCGTGATGATTTTGGAAAAGAAGCCATTGAAACCATTGTGGATGAGATGACAAAACATAATGAGAATCTTGTTGTCATCCTAGCCGGGTATCAGCATGAAATGGAACAGTTAGTCGAAAGCAACCCAGGGTTATCTTCCAGATTCAAAAAGTATTTCCATTTTCCTGATTACAATGAAGAAGAGTTGCTTGAAATGACTCATTATCAAGCGAAACAATATGGGTATCATTTTAATGAATGGGCTGAATCCTTCCTGTTAGAAAAATATACCGCACACCGTGTTCGTGGAAATGGCCGATTCATCAATAATTTAGTCAATGAGGCGATACAGTTCCAGGCGATCAGAATTTTGGAAAATGAAGAAGCTGATATGAATGAACTGGAGCTCGTAGATTTAGAAAAAGCATGGAATATGGTCCGAAAGGAGTCTTAATACATGAAAGTCGTAGAAACACCAATTCAAGTAAGGTACCAGGAAACAGATATGATGGGTGTAGTTTATCATGCGAACTATCTCGTTTGGTTTGAAATAGGGCGTACTGCGTTCATTGAGGGCTTGGGGTTCAATTATTCGGAAATTGAAAAAAAAGGGGTGTTTTCTCCGGTCGTTGATGTGGCAGTGAGTTATAAGAAACCCGTGCGTTACGGGGATGAGGCTACCGTCAGAACCTGGGTGGAGACCTATGATGGCTTGCGTGTATCGTATGGTTACGAGGTCGTCTTAGCTAATGGGGATATTGCTGTAAGTGGTGAAACCAAGCATGTCATCGTAAAGAAAGAAAACTTCAGGCCTGTGTCGATCAGAAGAAATTTCCTGGATTGGCATGAAGCCTATTTATCAGCGATGGAGTCTGATTCATAATGGCTTTTGGAGTGAAGAGAGCAGAGCTGAATACTTGGAAAGAACTAGTCAAAGCAGGGGAAATCGCTATTTTGACACATTTCTGGTTAGATGAACGCTTCCCGGGGTGTGATACGGTGACGAAGGTCGGTTGTGCAGATTTGGATAAGTTGGAAAAGTGGGGGAATAAGCACAATTTGGAGGCAGCATGGATACATCACGACCCTTACTATCCTCACTTCGATTTATTCGGTGATAGACAATACGAAATATTAGTGAAAGAAAACTGTTGGAATCATATTGAGCGGTTTCGTCTGGATAAAAAATAAGACGCCTGAGCGGCGTCTTATTCTTTATAGTCAAAGGCAGGTTCTTTCCACTTCTGGTCAAAATGGACTTCTAGTGAATGGCCATCAAAATACCATTCATCATCTGCTTCAATAAAGTAACGGATGTTCCCTACTTCAGTTTCAGCAATCGGCTCGGCAGGATCTTCCAGTTTGATCGCCAGCGAAAATCCAGGCTGCAAACCACCGACGCCACCGTAACGGACGTAGAATCTAAGGTCTTTATTTTCATCGATATCCAATTCTTCTTCATACCATTGTGCTGCTTCTTCTGTTACAGATAAATTCATAACCTCAACTCCTGTCTGTACAAATGGTCGCACTTTATGTTGTATCCTAAATCTGCCTCCAGTAAACCTGATTTTAATAATGTGTACTATACTTTACTGCAGGATTTCTCACGTAAAATGCTATAACTATGAATACATCAAACAAACTCTCTCAGGAATAAAGCCTGAAATCCCGACCTTCACACATTAGACAGTACTCAGCACTTTTATCACATCAGCTAAATATAGTCGTGAATAAAGAAACATCCTGAATCATTAATCAGGATGTTTCTTTATGACCTTTTTTAGGAGGGACAGGGTCGAACCCTCCCTTGTGGAAAGGGTGGCATTTCATTATTCGTATTAATGTAAGGTGAAAACCTTTGAAAAAACCGAATCGTTGGAATGCTTCCAAGCCATACGCGGAACAAGTCGGCTGGAAGCGGCAAGATGGCGGAAAAAAAGGGCTGATGCCTTTTCTATAAAAAGTGATTAAGGCGATCATTACATGTTTCATACTCTTCCCTTAGAGAATTTCCTGTTTTTTATCATAACTAAGCGTTGCCACTGCATCATGTAAGTGGATGGATTCTTCGTTGCGACAAGTGACAGTGAATGACTCGACAAATTCATATTCATACAAATCAGCTGCGACGAGCCGGACGATATCTTCCACAAAACGAGGATTTTCAAAGGCTTGCTCTGTCACCATTTTTTCATCCGGCCGTTTTAACACAGGGTGGATGCGAGCGCTGGCATTGCTTTCTGCTGCTTCTAATAAAGCTGATTTCCAGTCTTGCTCCTGTTCGTCGAAATCGTCTGTAAGTTTAACACACATGGTGACATTTCCCCGTTGGTTGTGAGCACTGTACTCACTGATTTCTTTGGAACAAGGACAAAGAGTCGTGATCTTTCCAGTCAATGTCACCGTTACATCATGGCCGGTCTCTTGATCGTATTCCACTCTGATAGTTGCATCGGCATGGTTCATCCCGGCAAGGTCAGAATAGGGGCCTTTCCTTTCAAAGAACCATGGGAATGTCACTTCAACTTCTGCATCTGTCTGTTTCAGGCGTGCAGCTAGTTCTTCCGTAAAGCCTTTCAATGTTTCTATATCGATGGCAAAACCTTCGTTGTGATATTTATCCAGTTGTTCAGTGAAACGGCTCATATTCGTGCCTTTACTTCCTTTCGCAATCGAAGAGCCAAAGGAAAATGTCCCGATTGTCGTTTGAATCTGGGGTGTCAAACCGCTTGGTATACGGATCGGGTGTTTGACGTTTGAAATACCGACCATATCGATATCAAAAAGGAAATCTTTTTTTGAATTCTGAAGGTCGGCCATTCTATCTTTTTCTACCGGCTTTGTACGTGGACCAGGATCCACCGAGCCGAATAATTTATGGCGTTCTTCTTTAGAAGGTAGTTGTTTGATTTGATTCAGTTCTGTTTTATTCATAGCAAGAACTCCTTTCAGGCCTTCTCTAAGTCAAATTATACAATATGTATTTCTTTTTATACAATGGAATGCTTGTGTGGTGTACTTTTATAGAATGCTCCATAAAAGCAAGCCTATCCCGGTTAAGGATAGACTTGTTTCACATTATGATGGTAAGCTCTTCGGCCTACATCCATGTGATTTTCGGTTCTGTTTTGTTGATGATCCGTTTGATGTTGGAACGATGTCTATAAATGACAAAAATAGTGAAAAGTGTAATGATAAGAGTCAACCCGTAATCCTCAACAATCAGTGTCGCAATAATACCAATAATCCCACTGACCATGGATGACAGGGATACGTATTTGCTGAAATATAAGATAATGAAAAATGATAGAATTAATATTATGAAAATGACTGGATTGACACCGAGTATGACGCCACCCGATGTTGCTACAGCTTTCCCGCCTTTGAAATTTGCGAAGATCGGGTACATATGACCGACGACAGCAAAGATTCCGACTACAAGTGGGATGACATCTGCTCCTGCAAAATAGGGAAGAGCAGCAGCGGCTGTGCCTTTCAATATATCTGCAGTTGTTACAATCAAGCCGGCCTTGATGCCTAAAACACGGAAGGTATTCGTGCCTCCCAAATTACCGCTCCCGTGTTCGCGGATGTCCTTGCCGTAGCCTGCTTTTCCTACGATCAACCCAGACGGGATGGAGCCGAGGAGGTAGGCGATAATGATATAAAGTACGTATTCCAATGGGTTCATCTCCTTCATGTCTTTATTCTAGTCTATCATGAGCTTATTTGATAAAGAACTGATAATTTATTTCTCTTTACTAGATTAAAATAGGGGGTGACTTACATAAATGATGAGCATCTATCTGAAATTAAGCAATTTGAATTGGTAAATTTTCTATTTTTGAACAATATAAGAATGCAGGAAAGAGAAACACTCCTTCATCCATGTCCATTTGGAAGTGATATCAGTATAATAAAACATCTCATATCGCACCTCCGCAACATCTCTTAATTATATCAATATAAAGGATAGTGACAAGGGATTTCTTGTCATCTGTATAAAGGTTTTGATAGAAGAATTTGTTCGGGATTCGCCTCCTGCATTATTTCACGAGAAGTGGCATGTTTATAAAGGGAGGTTTCGAAATGTCGGAATGGGGTTATATAAAAATGATCTGTTATTTTATCGCTTAGGGGGAAGAAGATGATTACGTTCACTGATGTGACAAAAACATATCCAGACGGGACGACAGCTTTGAAAAACATCGATTTGGAGGTGCAAAAAGGAGAGCTGCTTACTTTAATAGGACCAAGTGGATGCGGAAAAACGACAATGATGAAGATGGTAAACCGCCTCATCCATCCAAGCGCAGGGACCATTACTATACATAATAAAGATATTAGAGAATATAACATTCACGAATTACGCTGGAATATTGGTTATGTATTGCAGGAAATTGCACTTTTTCCGCATATGACGATTGAAGAAAATATTTCGATTGTCCCTGAAATGAAAAAATGGAAGAAAAAAGACTTGACGAAGCGGATCGGCGAGTTGATGGAAATGGTAGGTCTTGAACCGGAGAAGCATCGAAAAAGAATGCCTAGTGAGCTTTCTGGTGGTCAACAACAGCGGGTGGGGGTCATCAGAGCTTTGGCCGCAGATCCTGATATCATCCTCATGGATGAACCATTCAGTGCTCTTGATCCTATCAGCCGTGAACAATTGCAAAAAGACATCCGGCAGCTTCAACAGGAAATACAAAAGACCATCGTTTTTGTGACACATGACATGGATGAAGCGATGGCTCTCGGGGACCGGGTGTGCCTAATGAAAGAAGGGGAGGTCATTCAGTTAGACACCCCGCAAAATCTAATTCTGAAACCTGCTAATTCGTTCGTAAAAGACTTCATAGGAAGCAGGAAAACACCTTGGCAAACTGCTGTCGATGTGATGGTTGATCAAACGAGGAATAAAATTTCCACTATAGAAGATTATGAGAGTGGGCTAATTCCAGAAAAAGGGACCTATGTTCTGAATGGTAACGATGAGACATATGCCGGAGCAGTGGAAGATGGCAAGAGAGTGGAGTTACCTCCTCTTCAAAATGGAATGATCCTTAAAGAGGCGGTCAATATATTTGAAGAGACAGGGCATCGGGTGCTGCCTGTCATGAAAGGTGAACGTCTGATCGGGACGCTCTCTTACAGGGATATTGTGCTATACCTCAAGGAACATTCCAGACAGGAAGATGAGGTGGTGCAAAAATGATTGGTTTCATCAATGTTTTCATGCAAAGACAAAACGTCCTTTGGGAAAAGATATGGGAACACTTACAGATTTCGATCATTGCTTTAGTGATCGCCACTCTTATTTCAGTTCCGCTCGGTCTTTTGTTGACGAGAAAACAAAAGGTTGCAGAGCCGATCATCGGTGTAACAGCTATATTGCAGACCATACCCAGCTTAGCAGTTTTAGCTTTCCTGATTCCGTTTTTCGGAATCGGTCAAACACCTGCCATTATCGCACTGGCAGCTTATGGTCTTTTACCTATTTTACGAAACACATACACTGGAATCAAGGAAGTCAATCCAGCTTTGCAGGAGGCAGCTACGGGGATGGGAATGAATTCATTCAGGCGTCTTTCAAGAGTTGAACTCCCCTTAGCTATGCCTGTTATCATGGCAGGTATCCGGACTTCTATGGTACTGATTGTTGGAACGACCACCATTGCTGCTCTTATAGGGGCAGGAGGACTGGGGGATCTGATTCTGTTAGGGCTGGATCGTGGAGGAGATGTGAACCTCATTTTACTAGGGGCTATTCCAGCGGCATTATTAGCCATTATACTTGATCTCATTCTGCGTCTTTTTGAACGTACTTCGGCCAAATCAGGATTCAGGTCGTTAGTCAGTCTACTGGTAATTGCAGCTTTGATCGCTGTCGGGCCGTTAGCGTTTGGCGGAAAAGTGAAAAACGATTTGACACTAGGGGCTAAGTTAGGATCAGAACCAGCGATTCTCATCAATATGTATAAATTACTGATTGAAGAAGATACAGATTTAAGTGTCGGTTTAAAACCGAACTTAGGCAAAACGGATTTGGTCTTCAGTGCTTTGGAAGAAGGAAGTATTGATATCTATCCGGAATTTACTGGTACAGCTATCGTTTCATTATTGGACGAGCAGGCAGAAAGCAATAAACCTGATGAAGTGTATCAGCAAGCGAAAAGTGGCATGTCCGAAACTTATGATATGGCTTTCCTTGAACCGATGCAGTTCAATAACACTTATGCTGTAGCGACGACTCAAGAGCTTGCTGAACAATACGAGCTAGAAACGATCGGTGATCTGAAGCGGGTGGAAGACCAAATAACAGCTGGTTTCACTTTAGAATTCAATGATCGTCAAGATGGATATCAAGGCATGAAAGAAGTGTATGACCTTAATTTGGGAGAAGTCCGTACGATGGATCCCGGCTTGCGCCAAGGTGCCATTTCAAGTGGAGATGTAGATGTCATTGATGCCTATGCTACGGCTGGATATATGGTCGATTTGAATTTGAAAGTCTTAGAAGATCCAGAAAATCTCTTTCCACCTTATCAAGGGGCACCGCTCATGAGACAGGAAACGTTAGATCGTTATCCAGAGATTGAAGATGTTCTGAATCAGCTGGGCGGTAAGATTACTGGAGACCAAATGAGGGAAATGAACTATGCCGTTGATTTTGAAGACAGGTCTCCTGAAGAAGTAGCTCGTGAGTTTCTCATCGAGGAAGGTTTGATTGAAGAATAGGAGGGATATGATGGCTTTTCAAAACCCATCCAACGAGGAAATAAAAAAAGTTTTAGCGGAATCGAAAACGATAGCGGTAGTCGGTTTATCAGACAAACCTCACCGCACTTCATATCAAGTAAGCGAAGCAATGCAGGCTGCAGGTTATAAAATCATTCCTGTCAATCCGACAATTTCTGAAGCTTTGGGCGAAAAGGCAGTCAGCCGATTAAGTGACATCGACGAGCCGGTTGATATCATCAATGTCTTCCGGAAGTCTGAACATTTACCGGAAGTAGCCGAGGAAGCGAAAGAGATTGATGCGAAAGCATTTTGGGCACAGCTGGGCGTCTTTCATAACCAAGCTTATGAAACGTTGAAGGATAGTTCTAAACTTGTCATCATGGACGTTTGCATCAAAGTTGCACACTCGATTTATCGTTGAAAAACTGCATTTTTCTTAAAAAAATCCCTGTTCATTCAGGGGTTTTTTTATGTTTTTTGGAAGATTTATGTTTGCGAAACCCTATAAAATCGCTACAATATAACAAGCGATGTTTTTTTGAACGTTTACACAATCGAACGTTTGTTCTATCATTGAAGTAGTTGATGTAGAAAGAGAAAGGAGCCGATGGTAAATTGTCGAATCAAAATCAAACCTATTCAGATGATTCCATACAAGTACTAGAGGGATTGGAGGCAGTGCGGAAGCGGCCCGGAATGTACATCGGGTCGACGGACCATCGCGGACTCCATCATTTGGTCCATGAAATTGTTGACAATGCGATCGATGAAGCATTGTCTGGATTCGGCCAGCAAATGACTGTCAAGCTCCACAAAGATGGAAGTGTATCGGTTCAGGACGAAGCCCGTGGAATGCCGACGGGGATGCATAAAACCGGTAAGCCGACACCTGAAGTCATCTTGACCGTTCTTCACGCTGGAGGTAAATTCGGTCAGGGAGGATACAAATCCTCAGGTGGACTTCATGGGGTTGGAGCATCGGTCGTCAATGCTTTATCCGAATGGTTGGAAGTCCATATATGTAGAGATGGAGAAAAGTTTTACCAGAGATTCGAGAACGGGGGTGTAGCTGTAACATCTCTTGAAAATAAAGGGGCTACTAGGAAAACGGGGACAACGATCCGGTTCAAGCCCGATCCTTCCATATTTTCAGTGACCAAGTTCGATTTCGAAACCCTTTCTGAGCGATTAAGGGAAGCCGCATTCCTTTTAAAAGGCTTTCGGATCATTCTGATAGATGAACGGAAAGAAACCGTGAGAGAAGAATATCAATACAACGATGGCCTCGAGTCCTTCGTCAGTTACTTGAACGAAGAAAAAGATACGCTGCACCCAGTTGTTTCTTTTGAAGGAAATCACGGGGATATTGAGGTCGATTTCGCATTTCAATTCAACGATGGTTTTGCCGAAAATATTCTTTCCTTTGTGAATAATGTCCGTACAAAAGATGGCGGAACCCATGAATCCGGAGCAAAAACGGCTATCACTCGGATTTTTAATGATTATGCCAAACGGGCGCAGTTGCTAAAAGAAAAGGATAAAAATCTTGAAGGAAACGATATCAGAGAAGGTTTTACAGCCATAATATCAGCAAGAATACCTGAAAATCTCTTGCAGTTCGAAGGTCAAACGAAAAGTAAACTGGGGACATCCGAAGCGCGTTCAGGAGTCGATGGTGTCGTAGCTGAACAACTCTCTTATTTCCTGGAAGAAAACCCTGACACAGCCTCTATGTTGATTAAGAAGGCCATCAAAGCGAAAGAAGCCCGGGAAGCGGCTCGTAAAGCCCGTGAGGATGCCCGCTCGGGAAAGAAAAAGAAACGTAAAGATTCATTGTTGAGCGGTAAGCTGACACCTGCTCAATCTAAGAATGCGCAAAAAAATGAGCTGTATTTAGTCGAGGGTGACTCAGCTGGCGGGTCAGCGAAACAGGGGCGGGATCGCAAGTTTCAGGCTGTTCTCCCGCTGAGAGGAAAAGTCATCAACACAGAAAAAGCGAAAATTGCGGATATATTCAAGAACGAGGAAATCTCTACCATTATCCATACGATCGGTGCAGGTGTGGGAGGAGACTTCACCCTTGAAGACTGCAATTACGATAAAATCGTGATTATGACAGATGCCGATACAGACGGCGCTCATATTCAAGTCCTGCTCTTGACTTTCTTTTTCCGGTATATGCGGCCGTTAGTGGAGGCAGGTAAAGTATTCATCGCTCTTCCACCACTATACAAAGTATCCAAAGGTAAAGGAAAGAAAGAAAAAGCAGAATATGCCTGGGACGAAGAAGGCATGCAGAAAATTCTTAAAGAGTTTAAAAATGGTTATTCGATCCAACGTTATAAAGGTTTAGGTGAAATGAATGCAGATCAACTCTGGGAGACAACGATGAATCCAGAGTCGCGTACATTGATTCGTGTTACTATCGATGATCTTGCACGTGTAGAACGTCGTGTTACGACATTGATGGGGGATAAAGTTGAACCTCGCCGTAAATGGATTGAATCCCACGTCGCTTTCGGTCTTGAAGACGAAGCGAATATTTTAGAAAACGACAAAATTCAATCGTAAAAGGGGGACCTCCTGTTGGCTGAGGCAGAAAAGTTTTTAGATTTACCATTAGAGGAAGTTCTCGGAGACCGCTTCGGGAGATACAGTAAATATATTATTCAAGAACGTGCTCTTCCGGATGTCCGGGACGGGCTGAAACCCGTGCAGCGCCGTATTTTGTATGCGATGCACCATGAAAAGAATACCCACGATAAGGCTTATCGTAAGTCTGCGAAGACCGTCGGTACAGTTATAGGTAATTATCACCCGCATGGTGATACATCTGTCTATGATGCGATGGTGCGTTTGAGTCAGACGTGGAAAGTCCGTAAATCGTTAGTTGAAATGCACGGGAACAACGGCAGTGTGGATGGTGATCCACCTGCTGCTATGCGTTATACGGAAGCAAGGCTTTCAGCCATATCTTCCGAACTGCTTAGAGATATCGAGAAACAGACCGTCGAATTCATCCCTAACTTTGATGATACTCAAGAAGAACCTACCGTGTTACCAGCGAAATTTCCTAATTTACTCGTAAATGGTTCAACAGGGATCTCCGCTGGTTACGCAACAGAGATTCCTCCTCATAATATCGGGGAAGTCATCGACGCCGTAATCATGAAAATCGATAAACCTGCAGCAGAAGTCTCTGAATTAATGACGAAACTGAAAGGACCGGACTTTCCGACGGGTGGCATTATCCAAGGTGTCGATGGGATCAAGAAGGCTTATGAAACCGGTAAAGGGAAAATTGTCGTGCGTGGGCGTGCGGAAATCCAGCAACAGCGCGGTGGACGTGAACACATTGTGATTGAGGAGATTCCATTTGAAGTCAACAAAGCAAGTATGGTCAAACGCATGGACGAACTTCGTATCGACAAGAAAGTGGAAGGAATCACTGAAGTCAGAGATGAGACAGACCGTACAGGCATGCGTGTGGTCATTGAGTTGAAGAAAGATGCGAACAGTGAAGGTGTGCTCAATTACCTTTACAAGCACACAGATCTTCAGATTTCTTACAATTTCAATATGGTAGCGATCCATGACCGCACTCCGAAACTTTTAAGTTTACCGATGATGCTGGACTCTTATATTCAACACCAGAAAGAGGTTGTAACAAGACAGTCGATTTTTGATTTGAATAAAGCGAAGAAACGTGCCCATATCGTCGAAGGTTTGATGAAAGCCATCTCCATTTTGGATGATGTCATTACAACGATCCGTGGTTCCAAAGACAAAGCGGATGCTAAACAGCAGCTAATCGCCAAGTATGACTTCACCGAGGAACAATCAGAAGCGATTGTGACATTGCAGCTTTATCGCTTGACGAATACAGATATTACAGCACTGCAATCAGAAGCGGACGAATTGCAGAAACAAATCGATTACTTAGAGAAGTTATTAGCTAGTGAACGTGAAATGATGAAAGTCATAAAAGCTGATCTCCGTTCGATGAAAAAACAATACAATGATGAACGGATGACAAACATCGAAGATGAAGTCCAAGAGCTGAAGGTCGATCTTGAAGTGACCGTCGCAAGTGAAGAGGTCTTAGTTTCAGTTACGAAGCATGGGTACATTAAACGGACAAGCCTGCGTTCGTATGCAGCTTCGAATGGAGAAGACTTTGCCTTGAAAGATGGTGATCATCTCCTTCGTTTATATGAAATCAACACAACTGATACCATTCTTTTATTTACGAACCTCGGCAAGTATCTGTTTTTACCCGTTCATAAACTTCCTGATATACGGTGGAAGGACTTAGGACAGTATATTTCAAATATAGTCCAGGTTGAAAAAGATGAGTATATAGTGGAAGCCATACCGGTAAGGGAATTCAAGGATGATCAATACCTTATATTCTTCACGAAAAACGGAATGGTCAAGAAGAGTGACTTGAAGCTGTATCAAGCTCAGCGTCATTCGAAAGCCCTTGTTGCGGTTAATTTGAAAAAAGATGATGAAGTCGTCGATGTCCACCTCACAGGAGGCAATTCAGAACTGTTCATTGCTTCGAATAAGGCTTATGGTCTTTGGTATCATGAAGAAGAAGTCAACACAGTCGGCCAACGAGCTGCAGGTGTAAAAGCGATTACTTTGAAAGAAGGCGAAGAAGTCGTATCAGGCCAAGTGTTTAACGCTTCTGAAGATCCTTCAATTCTGATTTCCACACACAGAGCAGCAGTTAAACGGATGCGCTTGAAAGAGTTCGAACGGACGACACGCGGAAAACGGGGAGTAATCATGCTGAGGGAATTGAAAAAAGATCCTCACAGACTGATTGATGTGCATCTCGTTCAACGTAATGATCAAGTACTTCTCATGACAGATAAGGAAGAAACCGTTGAAGTCAATACGATGGATTTCAAAGTGAATGATCGTTACAGTAACGGATCTTACGTGTTGGATACAGAACAAAAAGGCAAACTGGTTGAAGCCTGGATCAAACCTGGTTATGAAATTCCTTTTGATACAGAAGCGAATGAATCAGACTGAAATCAAGAAGCGGCCCTTCACAAGGGCTGCTTTTTTTACGTTGTATTTTCAGAAAAATGTGATAAAATGAATGTATATTCAGCAGAAGGGAGTTGATGTATGAGTGATTTGAAGGAGAAGATCATACAGACATCCTTAGAATTATTCGACCAGCAAGGTTTCCACGGGGTTACGGTCAATCAAATCGTGCAGGCGTCCAATACATCTAAAGGCGGTTTTTATCACCACTTTCAATCAAAAGACGAACTACTATTTGTCATCCATGATACGTTCATTACATATGTCTTGAAAGAAGCTCATGCCGCCAACGTCATCCACACCTCCCCAATACCTAAAGTCCAGGCGATTATCCAGGCGTTTGTCCAGGTATTTGATTTATATAAACCGCATATCTCGGTTTTTTATCAGGAAAGCCTTTACTTAAAGCCCGCCTATGAGGAAAAAATCAAAGGTAAAAGAGATGAATTCAAACGGATGATCTTTCACGTCATCAAGGAGGGTCAGGAGGAAGGATACTTCCGTAAAGAATTACCTGTTGAAATTACAGGCATGGCGATTTTGGGTATGGTCAACTGGATTTACAAATGGTATAAGCGTGAAGGCAGTTATACGATCAATCAAATCGCAGAAGTTTTTACCGATTTGGTTCTGCATTTTTTGCTGCCGGGTAGAGTAGATGAAGATTATTTGAATCACATGCTTAAAGTTCCTTTTTTTTACGAAAGCGAGTAAACGCTTTCATTATTTTTAGAAGTAAAACAGACCAACCAGTCGGTCTTTATTCCTTGAGGAGGAATCACATGAATTTTGAATTGACGAAAGAACAAGAGATGACTAGAAAAATGGTTCGCGATTTTGCTGAGAACGTCATTGGTCCGAGGGCGGTGGATATTGATAGAAATGCAGAATTTCCGCAGGACATTTTTGAAGAGATGGGAAAACTTGGTTTGCTGGGCATTCCTTTTCCTGAAGAATATGGAGGATCGGGAGGCGATACGACCAGCTATGCTCTGGCTGTAGAAGAAATAGGCAGAGTGTGTGGTTCGACAGGTCTCAGCTATGCTGCTGCTGTCTCGCTCGGTGCCAGCCCGATTTACTATTTCGGTACAGAAGATCAAAAACATGAATTTCTGATCCCGCTTGCAAAAGGGGAGGCCCTTGCTTCCTTTGGATTGACTGAACCGAATGCGGGTTCTGACGCAGGAGGAACGAAAACACGTGCCGAATTAAAAGGGGACCATTATGTCATTAATGGGGAAAAGTGTTGGATTACGAATGCTGAATATGCGAGGTCCATCACTGTTACAGCCGTTTCTGGTAAAAGGGATGACGGAAAGAACATCATTTCCGCATTCATTGTTCCAAAAGATTCACCGGGCATGACGATTACAAGTCCTTACGAAAAAATGGGTGTCCGGGGCTCCAACACATCTGAAATTGTCTTAGAAGATGTCAAAGTACCGAAAGAAAATATCCTTGGCGACCCACAAAAAGGCTTTAAACAGTTTTTGCACACCCTTGATGGCGGACGTATTTCCATAGCAGCGTTAGCGGTGGGAATCGCTCAAGCCTCCCTGGATCGTGCATTGGCGTATGCGAAAGAGAGAAAACAGTTCGGGCAGCCGATTTCTAAATTTCAGGCGATCCAGTTCAAGCTAGCCGACATGGCGATGGAAGTCGAACTTGCGCGGAACATGGTGTTAAAAGCGGCCTGGTTGAAAGATCAGGGGAAAAACTTCACGAAAGAATCCGCTTATGCCAAACTGTTCGCCTCTGAAACTGCTTTCCGATCGGCAAATCAGGCGATTCAGATTCACGGTGGGTATGGCTATATGAGGGAATATGAAGTTGAGAGATTTTTGCGCGATGCGAAGCTGCTTGAAATCGGTGAAGGGACATCTGAAATCCAACGTATGGTCATTGCCCGTCAACTTGGTTGTTAAAAAAACGAAGGAGGAAGCCACATGCCACTTTTAGAAGAGACAGTTGGTGAATTGTTAGAAAGGCAAGCGGAGTCATATCCCGATCACGAAGCACTTGTATATCCCGAAAAAAATTTGAGAAAAACGTATTCAGAATTCAATGAGATGACGAATGAAGTTGCTAAAGGACTGATGGCCCTGGGAATTGACAAAGGGGAACATATGGCCGTTTGGTCAGATAACAAACCTGAATGGCTTCTATCTCAATTCGCTTCAGGGAAAATGGGTGGTGTCTTAGTAACCGTAAACACTAACTATCGGGCACAGGAACTGGAGTATCTTCTGAAACAGTCGGATGCATCGACATTGATTTTAGCCGAAGATTTCAAGGGGACGTCCTACATCAATATCCTGAAAGAAATCTGTCCTGAACTTGAAACTTCAGAAAAAGGAGATTTACAAAGCGCCCGCCTACCCTTTTTGAAGAATGTCGTTGTTTTAAGCGAAAAATCCCATCGTGGATGCTATACCTGGCAGGATCTGCTCGACATGGGCCTGACCATCAGTGACGAAGAATTGAATGAACGGAAACGGTCGCTTTCCTACAGAGATGTCATTAACATGCAGTACACTTCTGGGACTACAGGTTTTCCTAAAGGGGTCATGCTGAGTCATTACAACATTGTCAATAATGGAAACCAGGTGGCCGATTGCATGCGTCTGACAGAAGAAGACCGTTTGTGCATCCCTGTCCCATTTTTCCACTGTTTCGGTTGTGTGTTAGGCACAATGGCTGCTGTATCTAAAGGAACTACGATGGTCATTTTAGAACAGTTCGATCCAGAGAAAGTGTTGCGTGCGGTCAAGGAAGAAAAATGCACCGCCTTGCATGGTGTCCCGACGATGTTCATCGCTGAGTTGAACCATCCAGACTATGAAGAGTTGAAACCGACGACGTTGAGAACAGGCATCATGGCTGGATCCACTTGTCCAATGGAAGTGATGAAAAGTGTGATTGATGATATGGGAGCAGAAGAAATTACGATTGCTTACGGGCAAACAGAGTCTTCACCAGTCATCACGCAAACAAAAGCCGACGACCCGATCGATCTTCGCGTAAGCAGCGTTGGCCGTGTACATCCAAATGTAGAAGTGAAAGTCATCGAACCTGCTACAGGAGAAGAAGTTGAACCCGGTATTCCCGGCGAACTATGTACTCGAGGATATTTGGTGATGGAAGGGTATTACAAAAATGAAGAAGCGACGAGTGCTGCGATAGACCCTGATGGCTGGCTCCATACCGGAGATATTGCTGTTATGGATGAAAGCGGTTATGTTGAAATCACCGGACGGATCAAAGATATGATCATTCGCGGTGGTGAGAACGTATACCCGAGAGAGATCGAAGAATTCTTATATCAGCATCCTGATGTCCTGGACGTTCAAGTCGTCGGTATTCCAGATGAAAAATATGGGGAAGAGATCATGGCGTGGATTATTCCTAAACAAAATGTATCCATTGATGAAAGCGATATCAGAGAATTTTGTTCTGGTAAAATCTCTAAACATAAAATTCCACGGTACATTACATTCACGGAAGAATATCCGATGACAGCGAGTGGGAAAATCCAGAAATTCAGACTTAGAGAAGATGCATTAGAAATGATGAATCTGAAATCTTAAAAGAGGGGGGATCGTTATGTTTACAAAAATATTGATCGCGAATCGTGGGGAAATCGCTTCCCGCATTATTAGAACCTGCAAACGTTTGAACATCAAAGCTGTTGCCGTCTATTCAGAGGCAGATCAAACAGCACCTTATGTACAGCTTGCTGACGAAAGTTATTTAATAGGGAAACCCCGCGTCAACGAGTCCTATCTGAACATAGAAAAAATATTGAGAGTAGCAAAAGAATCCGGAGCGGAAGCCATTCATCCCGGGTATGGACTGCTTAGTGAGAATGCAGAGTTCGCGCGTCAAACAGAAGCGGCCGGACTTACTTTCATTGGGCCGGATGCGGATGTGATTTCTAAAATGGGTGATAAAATCGCTGCCCGTGCAGAAATGAAAAAGGCGGGAGTGCCTATCATACCCGGAACAGAAGATGCCGTAGCTACTGCAGAAGATGCTAAACAACTGGCCGTAGACTTCGGGTATCCGGTCATGCTGAAAGCAGCAGCTGGTGGCGGTGGTATTGGTATGCAGGCTGTTTACAACGATGAGGAACTTGAAAAGGCTTTTGAAGGGAACTCGAAACGAGCCCAGGCGTTTTTCGGTGATGGAAAGATGTTCATCGAAAAATTGATTGAGGATCCAAGACATATCGAGATCCAGGTTTTAGCAGATTCTCATGGCCATGCTGTCCATTTATTCGAAAGGGAATGCTCCATCCAGCGACGTCATCAAAAAGTCGTAGAAGAAGCTCCTTCCCCGGAACTTACTGATGAGACACGTCAGAAGATGGGGGAAAGCGCGTTACAGGCTGTGAAAACATTAGGCTATACCAATGCAGGGACAATCGAGTTCCTTGTGGACGATGATGAAAACTTTTACTTCCTGGAAATGAACACAAGGCTGCAGGTCGAACACCCTGTCACAGAGCAAATTACAGGCATCGATCTAGTAGAACAGCAGCTCAAAGTAGCCGCAGGAGAGAAATTATCTATTGAACAAAATGATTTGGTCATCGATGGACATGCGATCGAAGTACGGATTTACGCCGAAGACTCGAATACTTTTTACCCATCACCAGGTCAGTTGACTAAATTGACATTGCCCGAGGGGCCGGGGGTCCGTCATGAGCTCGCTGTAGAAGGGAACTCACAGGTCACACCTTTTTATGATCCGATGATAGCAAAATTGGTTGTTCACGGCGAAGATCGTCAGGATGCGATCGATCGACTCATCAAAGCGGTCCACGAATATGAAATTGAAGGAATCAAATCGAATCTCACTATGCTGAAGCGAGTCATCACTCATGAAAAATTCAAACAGGGTGAAACAAAAACGACTTTTATCCAAGATTACTATTTACCGACTTTGACAAACCAATGAGGAGGAAGAAAAATGAGCGAAATTAAAGCATCAATGGCAGGAAGTGTATGGAAACTAGTTGCAAAAGAAGGAGAAGAAGTGAGTGACGGTCAGGATATCGTCATTTTAGAGTCTATGAAAATGGAAATCCCTATTGCGGCAGAAACATCAGGGGTCGTGAAAGAATTGAAAGTTGGAGAAGGTGATTTCGTCAATGAAGGCGACGTCATTGCGATCATTGAATAAATAGGAGCGGATCACATGCTGGAATTGCCAGATAAAGTAACCATCAAAGAGGTCGGTCCAAGGGATGGGCTGCAAAATGAATCGGAGGAAGTACCTTTCAAAGATAAGGTGGCCTGGATTGACTTATTATCAGAAGCGGGTTATTCCTATATCGAGTTCAGTTCCTTCGTCCACCCCAAGTGGATCCCTCAATTGAAGGATGCAAGAAGTGTGGCGACATCGATCAGACGTAACCCTGAAACCACCTATGCTGCCCTTGTGCCCAATATGAAAGGTCTGGAGGCTGCATTAGAAACAGGAGTGGACGAAGTTTCTGTTTTCATGTCAGCAAGCGAAACTCATAACAAAAAAAATATTAATAAATCGATAGAGGAAACCTATCCAGTTTTAGAAGAAGTCGTCAAAATGGCGAAACAGGAAAGCAAAACAGTGCGCGGGTATGTGTCTACTGTTTTCGGCTGTCCTTATGAAGGTGATGTTCCTGTTGAACAAGTAGCTGAGGTGAGTGAGAAATTACTGAGTATGGGAATTGACGAGCTTTCTCTTGGAGATACAATCGGTGTTGCGAATCCGAAGCAAGTTGACGACGTCTTACCAAGGCTGCAGGAAAGACTTTCTTTCGATCGGATTGCGATGCATTTTCATAATACGAGAGGGATGGCTTTAGCGAACGTACTGGTCTCTCTTCAACATGGCATCACTACATTCGATGCTTCCTTAGGCGGTCTCGGAGGTTGTCCGTATGCCAAAGGAGCTTCAGGTAACTTAGCGACAGATGACCTTGTGCATATGCTCCATAAGATGGGAATTGAAACAGGGATCGATGAGCAAAAGTTGAAAGAAGCAGGAGATTATATTCAAAAGGTGTTGAAACAATCTCTTCCCAGTCATCAAATGCAAGTCTTGAATAAAGAAAGGGTGTGACAGATGCCATCACTTGTATCTTTAGAAGAGGTTGAACCACATGTCTATTTATTAATGTTGAAGCGTCCAGAAGCTGCGAATGCTCTGTCAATTCGCCTCTTGGATGATTTAGCTGAAAAAGCAGAAGAAATTAAACGGCGCCCTGAAATTCGTGTCGTCTTAATCACAGGTGAAGGGAACAAAGCCTTTTGTGCAGGAGCAGATTTGAAAGAGCGCTCAACAATGTCTGATGATGAAGTCATTCAAACGGTTCGGAAAATCGGCGACACGATCCGGCTGGTAGAAGAAATTCCAGTTCCGACCATCGGACTTCTCAATGGTGTAGCATTTGGCGGCGGGCTGGAGCTTGCTCTCGCCTGTGATCTCCGCATCATGAGCACATCAGCAAAAGTCGGATTGACAGAAACTTCTCTTGCTATCATTCCAGGTGCCGGCGGGACCCAAAGACTGACAAAATTGATTGGCCTCGGGAAAGCAAAAGCGATGATCTATTCGGCTAAAGCTGTGGAAGCGGATCGCGCTCATAAGCTCGGTCTTGTTGAATACATCCATGAGCCGCAATTCCTCATGCAGGAAGCGAAAGATTTCGCTTCAACCATCGCTCGCAATGGGCCAGTAGCGATCAGACAGGCGAAGAAAGCGATTAATGAAGGTTTTGACGCAAAATTGGAAGATGGATTGAAGATTGAGCGTGCCTGCTATGAAAAGACGATCCCTACTTCCGACCGGATCGAAGGCCTTCAAGCTTTTAAAGAAAAAAGGAAGCCTGAATATAAAGGAGAGTAAAGGTGGAGAAAACGATGTCTATAAACCAAACCTTAGAAGAGAAAACCAAAAAAATCGCTTCTGGCGGTGCTGATAAATACCATGAAAAGAATACGGAAAAAGGAAAAATGTTCGTGCGGGAAAGACTGAATCTATTATTCGATGAGGATATGGATGTGGAAGATGCTTTCTTCGCGAATTGTCAAGATGAGTCCCTGCCAGCAGATGGAGTCGTTACCGGGATTGGAAGAATCAATGGAGAAAAAGTATGTGTGATGGCGAATGATTCAACAGTCAAAGCGGGATCATGGGGAGCACGGACAGTTGAAAAAATCATCCGCATTCAGGAAACTGCTTTGAAATTGAATCTTCCGATGCTTTACTTGGTAGACTCTGCGGGAGCCAGAATCACAGACCAAGTGGAAATGTTCCCGAATCGCCGGGGAGCTGGACGGATCTTTCATAACCAGATCAAGCTCTCTGGCCGTGTGCCTCAAGTGTGTCTGCTATTCGGACCCTCTGCAGCTGGTGGTGCCTACATACCTGCCTTCTGTGACATCGTAGTCATGGTCGATGGCAATGCCTCTATGTATTTAGGCTCGCCGCGAATGGCTGAAAAAGTGATCGGAGAAAAAGTATCCCTTGAAGAAATGGGCGGGGCGAACATGCATTGTTCTGTCTCCGGTTGTGGAGACGTTCTTGCTAAAGACGAAAGTGATGCGATAGCTTTTGCTAGAAAATATATGGGTTACTTCCCGCAAAGTTATCGTGAATTGCCTGCGAAACAAGAATCATTGCAGCCGGCAGCTTTCGACAAATCCATTAAAGAGTTGATCCCTGAAAATCAAAATGCTCCATTCGATATGTATCAACTGATCGAGCGCCTGATCGATGAAGATAGTTTTTGTGAAATCAAGAAAAAATTTGCTCCAGAGCTTATTACAGGATTATCAAGAATAGAAGGTCGGCCTGTCGGTATCATCGCGAACCAGCCTAGGGCTAAAGGTGGCGTATTGTTTCCAGACTCAGCGGACAAGGCAGCGAAATTCATCCAGTTATGTGACGCCTTCAACATTCCGTTATTATTCCTTGCAGATATACCGGGCTTCATGATCGGTACGAAAGTGGAACGTGCTGGGATCATCCGGCATGGTGCGAAAATGCTTTCTGCCATGAGTGAAGCGACCGTTCCTAAAATTTCAGTCGTTGTAAGAAAAGCATATGGTGCAGGATTGTATGCAATGGCAGGTCCAGCATTTGAACCGGATGCTTGCCTGGCTTTACCTACTGCACAAATCGCAGTGATGGGTCCTGAAGCTGCCGTGAATGCTGTTTATGCAAATAAGATCGCTCAGTTACCAGAAGAAGATCGCCCTGCGTTCATTAAAGAAAAGCACGAGGAGTATAAAGAAAACATTGATATATACCGACTCGCTTCTGAGATGGTCATCGATGATATCGTCCAGCCGGATCGACTCCGAGAAGAATTGTCTATCCGTTATGATTCTTACGAGACGAAGGGTATATCATTCACCGAAAGGAAACATGGTGTATATCCAGTTTAAAACGCCTGGACCATCAAAAAGCCCTGGATCAAAATCTGATCCAGGGCTTTTTATGTGGTTAAGAACTAGTTGATGTGCCTTGTCCGATACGACGGATTTGTTCAACGCTGTCCGGATTTTCTAAAGCACTCAAGTCACCAGCTGGTTCATTCAGATAAGCCGTTTTAATAGCACGTCTCATCACTTTTGCATTCCGGGTTTTCGGGAGATCATCGACTATGAACAGTTTTTTCGGAGCTAACGCTTTTCCGAGCTTTTGTTCGAGATGATTTTTCAATTGTGTTAATAAGTCTTCTGATGGTTCTGTATCCGGTTTAGTAACGACGAAAGCAATCGGTTCTTCGCCTTTTATATCATGTGGAACACCGACAACACCTGCTTCAATGACTGCCTTATGCTCTACAAGGACCGATTCGACCTCGGCAGGTCCTAACCGTTTACCAGCTACATTCAAAACGTCATCTGATCTTCCTGTAATTGTGTAATAACCTTCTTCGTCTTTGATGACCCAATCCCCATGGACCCACGTATCTTTGAAGCGGCTCCAATATGTTTGCTCATAGCGTTCGTCATCTTCGAAAAAGCTGTTTGTCATCCCGACCCATGGCTTAAGCAGTACAAGTTCACCGACTTCATTAAGTAGCGGCTGCCCGCTTTCATCAAATACATTTACATCCATCCCAGGGAGGGCAGCATTGAAGGTCACAGGCTGAATCGGCTTGACGAGGACATTACCTAAAATCCCACCGGATATTTCAGTGCCGCCTGAATAATTGAAAATCGGTACTTTTTGATTTCCGGCATGCTTGAATAACCAGTTCCATGGTTCTGTATTCCATGGCTCGCCTGTAGATCCGATCAGTTTCAATGAACTCAAATCATGTTTTTCAATCCATTGTTCCCCGTGTTTCATCATCGATCTTATCAGTGTGGGAGAAATCCCCAGATGGGTCACTTGATAATTTTCGACTAAGTCCCATAAACGATCAGGTTCTGGGTAGTCCGGAGTCCCTTCAAACATGACGATGGATGCACCGTTCATCAGACCTCCGTACACGAGGAATGGGCCCATCATCCATCCCATATCTGTATACCAGAACAATGTGTCATCTTTTGAGAGATCCATGCAAATCCCGGCATCAAAAGCCGATTTGATCGGAAAACCTGCGTGTGTATGTACCGCGCCTTTAGGTTTCCCTGTCGTACCGGAAGTATAGATCAGCATGAAAGGGTCATCAGTCTTTTTCACCGCAGTATTGTAAACGGTTTCATTTTTTTGCAGATGAGACCATGGCAGATCACGATATTCATTCCAAGCTATTTCATTGCCTGCACGTTCTACTACGAAGACATGCTCTAAAGATGGACACTGATCAGCAGCGAGGTCAGCTTCATCTTTCATTGGAATCGTTTTGCCTCGCCTGTAAAAACCGTCAGCAGTTATGAGTGCTTTCGCTTTCGATGCTTGAATTCTGGTAGCAATCGCATCTGCTTTGTATCCTGAGAAAGCAGGGGAAAAGACAGCCCCGACTTTGGAGACAGCAAGCATGGCGATCAGCGTTTCAGGTAGCATCGGCATATAGAGTGTGACGACGTCTCCGTGTGTAATGCCGTTATTTTCAAAACCGTTCGCAATCGCATTTACTTCCTGTTGGAGTTCTTCATAGGTATATTCACGCTTATCTCCATTGTCTCCTTCCCAGTAAAGAGCGACATCATCTTTTTTAGAAGGATCTTCTGCCCATTTATCCAAAGCGTTGTGAGCTACGTTCAGTTCGCCATCGACGAACCAATTTGGATAAGCGATTCCATTAGACGTATCTAACGTTTCTTTGTATGGAGTGTACCATTCAATTCCCAACTCCTGGACTGCTTCATCCCAGAGCCAATCAATATCGTTCACGGATTTTTTCTGAAAGTCTTCGTAATCAGTATAACCATGTTTCTTCATCCATTGATAAAGCCGAGTTCTTTCTTTTTGTTCTGCTGTAGGTATCCAGGCGTTTTCATATGTACTCATTATATCTCCTCCTTTTTTCAGAAAAATCCTACTTTTATTATACCTGAAAGAAACATTGGGATGAATGGTTGTACATTTTTCACAAAGAAATTATCTGTCGGATATTGCAAATCAAGTGAAACTTCTATAGGGTGGAAATCGTTATGGTATATAACACCTTTTATTACAAAAATAGGGGAAAAGAAAAGGAGTGAAGGATATGTTTGAAGGAGCCTTGTTTTTATTGATCCTGGGAGTGATTGGAGTTGTTGCTCTGGTCGGTGGTATCATCACCTTCATTATTTTCCGCTTGCGCTACAAAACGGCAAGCTCAAATGAAGCTCTCATCGTAACCGGTCCGAAATTAGGTGACCCGGAACGTGAGAAGAACGTATTTGAAGATGACAATGGCAGGTCTGTGAAAATCATCAGAGGTGGCGGATATCGGCTTCGTATGTTCCAAACCGTTACACCGATTGATTTGACTTCATTTCAACTGCAAGTCAATTCGGAAAAAGCTTATACGAAAGAAGGAATTCCTGTAAGCGTGGTTAGTACAGCTGTCATCAGTATCGGCAGTGAACTTGAAATCATGGCGAATTTCGCAGAGAAGTTCTTAGGTAAAAAGCAGAAGGAAAGAGAATCAGAACTGAAAGATGTGTTAAATGGACATTTACGTTCCATAATCGCTTCTCTTCCCATTGAAAAGATCTATAACGATTTCAAAGAAGTCAATACACAGGTGAAAAAAATCGCTGAATCAGATCTTAAAGGAATGGGATTTGAAATCACATCATTCGCTTTGAATGATGTGGAAGATGTTGATGAGGAGAACGGTTATATCGATGCATTAGGACGCCCCCACATCGCTGAAGTACAAAAGAAAGCGAATATGGCAGAATCAGATGCAACGAAAGAAACTAAAATCTACCAGGCGAAAAATGATCAGGAAGCACAAGATGAAGAAAACCGGCGTTTGACTGCTGTTGCAGAATCGACGAAAGAAAAAGATATCAAAGAAGCGGAGTTCCAGAAAGATACGAACCGTGCTAGAGCAAACGCAGATCAAGCCGGAGAACTTGAGCGCCAAAAACTAGCCCAGCAAATCAAAGAAGAAGAGTTGAAAGTCGAGTATATCGAGAAACAACGAGGCGTAGAACTTGAAGAAGAAGAGAATAAACGCCGCCGTTCAATTGCAGATGCTGAAGCTTATGAGGTAACGAAACGTGCCCAGGCGGAAGCGGATAACGAAAGAATCAAAGGTGAATCAGAAGCGGAAGTCATCCGACAACGAGGAATAGCAGAAGCAGAATCCAAAGAACGGATGGCCAAGGCTATGGAACATTATGGCGAAGCAGCCATCATGGAAATGTTAATTAAAGTATTGCCTGAATACGCAGAGAAAGTCTCCGCACCGATCAGTCAAATCAAAGATATGAAAGTGATTGATATGGGTGGGGCCGATTCACGCGGTGGTTCCTCTAAAGTAGCAAACAGTGTCACCTCTACGATGCTCGGCATCCAAGAATCCTTAAAAGAAACCACGGGAATGGATCTGAAAGCAATGCTCGAGAGCTATGTATCCCGCGGAACTGTCAATAATTTCAGTTCTAATGAAATGGAAAACTATCAAGAAACTGCCGCATCCGAGGAAGAGCCAAAAGAGGATCAAGCAGTTGGACAGAAAGAAGATCGAGCAGAAGCACAGACAGAAGAAAATCATGTAGATACACAAACGAAGGAAGATTCGTGAACTTATCCATGACTCAGGTCCAATGAAGCATGTAAAGCCTCCGGGTTTTGCATGTTTTTTTGTGAAAATGTTTAGAAACATAGTTGCCAGGGGTAATATAAGTCTCAGGTATAGGAAGGTGAATGCTTGATTCTTATACATAAAAGCAGTTTAACAATGAATTTATTGTTTCAAAATTGAATTAATGGTAAAGTCAAAAACGTAGAGACAATGACTCCAGGCTAGGGCTCAAATAGAGATGAACATAATATGAGTACCATACCTATAGTCAAAAGTGTTATTCTATAAAGGGAATAAGAAAGCTAGACGTAACTAGGAGGTAGATTATGAGGATTATTGTAGCAGGGGGAGATGGTTTTTGCGGTTGGCCGACTGCATTGTACCTATCCAAACAAGGACATGATGTAACAATTGTAGATAATTTAGTACGGAGAGAATATGACGAAGAACTCCATTCCAATTCCGTTACACCAATCGCTTCATTGGAAGATCGTGTAGCGAAATGGAAAGAAGTTTCAGGCAATGAAATTAAAACCTATATCGGTGATCTGAATCATTACGATTTCTTACGCGAAGTATTTCGCCAAGTAGAGCCTGAAGCATTTGTACACTTTGCTGAACAGCGCTCAGCTCCATATTCCATGATCGATCGTGAGCACGCTGTTTATACACAAACAAACAATGTAATGGGGAACTTGAACGTTCTATACGCCATTAAAGAATTTGCACCAGAATGCCACTTGATAAAACTAGGAACAATGGGTGAATATGGTACTCCGAATATTGATATTGAAGAAGGGTATATTGAAGTTGAACATAAAGGCCGCAAAGATACGCTCCCGTATCCGAAGCAGCCAGGTTCATTCTATCACCTCTCTAAAGTGCATGACAGTCACAATATCATGTTCGCTTGTAAGATCTGGGGAATCCGTGCGACAGATTTGAATCAAGGCATTGTGTATGGTTTACATACAGACGAGACAAAGCTTGATCCACTACTAGTGAACCGTGTCGATTATGATGGAGTTTTCGGTACAGCTCTTAACCGTTTTATCAACCAGGCAGCCATTGGGCATGATATTACTGTTTATGGTTCAGGTGGGCAGACCCGGGCATTCCTGAACATCGAAGATACTGTCCGCTGTGTAGAAATAGCAGCAGAAAACCCAGCTGATAAAGGTGAGTTCCGTGTCTTCAACCAATTCACTGAATGGTTCTCTGTTCAAGATCTTGCTGAACGCGTACAAAAGATCGCAAAAGAGGAAGGTTTTGAAACAGAAGTCAAGAAAATTGAAAACCCTCGTATCGAAAATGAGGATCACTATTACAATGCTGTTAACACGAAGCTGCGCGATTTGGGATTAGAACCTCATTTACTTACGGATGATGTTATCCGTGATATCCTTCGTACAGCAGTTGAAAATAAAGACCGAATTATTCAAGAGAACGTATTGCCGTCAATCACTTGGAAGTAAGGAGTTTTCCGCTTTGAAAATCGCCATCATTACAGAAACATTCCTCCCATCCACAGATGGAGTAGTCACACGATTAAAAGAAGCCATCACATATCTGCGTAAACAAGAGCATGAAGTTGTTGTCATTGCTCCAGATCTTGGTGTGAAGGAGTACGAAGGGGCGGTTGTAGAAGGGGTCAAAACAACGATAATGCCATTTTACAAATCCAAAGAATTTTCCATGCCGCAAAAAAAAGTGAAGGATTTGTTGGAAAAGCACGATCCGGATCTCGTTCATGTAGTCAATCCTGCACTTGTAGGAGTCTCAGGTGTCTATTATGCAGATAAGTTGAATTATCCTTTAATCGCTTCTTATCATACTCATGTGCCAAAGTATCTGGATTATTATCGGCTTTATCCCTTCAAACCTCTTGTTTGGTGGTATTTCCGCAAATTGCACAATTATGCAGACATGAATCTCTGTACATCCAAAGCCATCAAAAAGGAACTGGATGAAAAGAATTTTTACAACGTAAGTGTCTGGGATAGGGGTGTAGCCGTCGATCATTACCATCCCCATCATAAGAATGCGGAGATGAGAATGCGTCTCTCTGGAGGTAAACCGGAAAATAAACTGTTAGTATTTGTCGGGCGGATGGCTCCAGAAAAAGAGATTGAGAAAATTAAACCTTTATTAGAGGCTAGGGATGATTTATCGTTAGCCATGGTCGGCGATGGACCAGTCAAAGATGACTTAGAAAAGACATTTGCAGGTACGAACACCGTATTTACAGGGCTCCTCCATGGAGAGGAACTAGCCCAAGCCTTTTCTTCATCTGATGCACTGATTTTCCCTTCTGTCACAGAAACGCTAGGCCTTGTTATCCTTGAAGCGATGGCTTCAGGTTTACCGGTTATCGCAGCTAAAAGCGGACCTACGATGGAACAGGTAGAAGACGGAACAAATGGTCTGTTATTCGAGAATGAAAACGTGAATAGTATGATTGAGGCGATCAATCGCTTAGAAGATGAAGAGTTATACAGTAAATTATGCAAAAATGCCAGGGAAGAAGCAGAAAAGCACAGCTGGCAAAAACCTTCTGAGCAGATTCTTGATTACTACTATGAAACATTAAAGGTTTTTGAAGAGTCACAAACAAAGAGTACAAAAAAATCAAAGGTTAAAGTCACAGAGTAAACCTCTGTGACTTTTCATTTTGGACCCCAATTTTGAAACCATAAGCAAAAGCCAGCTTGAAACGTCTTTAGCTAATACTTAGTAGCAACTCGAAACATCCAAAACAAATCATGTCAGGAACAAATGTTCGCGAGCGGTAATTTTGGCACTTTATATAAGAAAACCAGTCACTTTATATATTCTCACTTGAAACTTAGTAGCAACTCCGAAATACAAAATAAAAAACCATCTTTAAAATGTCTTAAGAACTATCCAAAGCATAGTAGGGGAGCTGTCAGCAATTTTCCGCTTATTAATTCATATTTTCATCCCTTATTGGGACACCAAAAAACACGAAGGGGGGAGACAGAATCCCAGGTGTGCTTGAGGAAGAGTTTAATATGAATAACACAGGCAGGAATTTGTTTACTTCCTGATCAAATGAAACACTCATGGGTTAGTCGAATGAATTGAAGCTAAACGGTTGAATTAGTGAAAGACAACTCGATAGTTATGTAAACAAAGTTTTGGAAACAAATATACCATGAGGTTTAGTTAGCATCTGGATTGTAATAATCAAATAGAAGCATAAAGAATAACGAGATGTAAACGAATACTTGTTTACATGAATCAGCTTAAGGATGTATAAAGAAGATTTAACTCCGGGAGACGAAGAAATTATTATCGTTAATTTACAAACACTGAAATAATAAGAAATAACAATGAACATTCTAAATACGTTATTTTCATTCTGTCTCACTATCTAGAGTATACTTGTAGATTGAGACCTGATTTAACTTTATTTTGTGACTCAGTATAATATATATTATGTAAACTAAGATTTAAATTAAAATATAACTCCTTACAAGCCTTTATGGTAACTGATCTCCCCTCGTATCTAGCTTAAATTATTACATGATCAGGATTGTTAATACTGTCATCTAATTCTAATGGTAATTAGATCTTGATTTACTAATGGTTGCTAATAAATCCTTTGTATCTATCTTAACTACGGAACCTTCCTTGTAACATGCCATAATTAGAACATATAAACTGCACTTAATTGTTTTTCTTCAGCTAACGAACGCTTTTCATCTCTGGCATCTCATTTGAATCTTTTCTATAGTAACTTCTTTTTATGAATTTAAACGAACAAACGTTCCGGGGGTCGGGATTTAAGCACTTTTCCTAATGAATTATTACGAACTTTCCTCAGATAAGCTTTCACTTTATCATCTGCTTTTCATAAGCACTACTCGAATTTCTAACCTTCCCTCCCTTTACAATTGAGTTTTTAAATTAATTGCCTTACGATTGAAGAGGTTTATCATATTAAAAAGGATCGATGTAAATGAAAAAGTTTTTATTTGTATTTGTTCTAGGATTACTCCCTTTCTATTTACGACCAAAAAAAGTCCAAGCGCCTATGATTATGCAACATGACACGACATGTTACCCTGGCTCGGATATATCCATCCTTCCTGGAGATGTATTATTTTCGCCTATAGGAAGAAAAGAATCACGTTACGTCGGTCATGTGGGTATTGTTACGGAGAATAATGAGGTTGTTCATTCTATTCCAGCTGGTTTAGCTAGGGATTCTGTGGAATTGTATTTCCATAAATTTAAAAGAGTTTCAATATACTCTCCTTTTGACCCCTCTGCAGGTGAGAAAGCCTGTGAGCACTTGGAATACTTATATCACACTAACAAGCATGCAACCTACCGTATTATGACACCTATTGGCAGCAGGAATAACGAACAATATTGTACGAAAATCATATGGCAAGCCTATTATCATGGAGCAGGTATCAACTTAGGGAAACTTTCTCAAAGATCTAAAGCTGTACACCCAGAGCGGCTAAAAGATCGTCGCCACCTCAGAAAAAAGAAATAATCAAAAAGCTCATCTACATTACATAGATGAGCTTTTTAATTGCTCCAGAAAAACGTCTTCCATGATTATTTCTATAGGATATCCTTGGCTTAATAAAATTTCTGCTCGTTCAAGTTCACTTGTTTTCTTACCTTGTTTATAGTTTTCATAAGTCGATTCACTTACGACGATAAAGTTCGTGTTGTGTTCTACCGTCGGATGCCACACTGCACCTACGTTTACAATCTCCTGGATAGCTTCTTCCCTTTTCAACTGACTTAACTGCCCTGCAAAAACAATTGAAGCAGCATAGTAAGGATGTGAAAGATCAAACTCTGTTGTAGCAGCAACAAAGGACTTTGAAGTGTCTATTTTCGGTTTTTTCCTTTTATTTAAGCGTGCAGGTTCATATCCACCTTCATACATCATGCCATTTGTCGTACCCGTCTTTTTGACTAAATCCTTAATATCTGTAGCTGCCAATTCTTCTTTTGCACTTAACAATATGTGAGCAGCTGCTTTCGCATCTTCAAGTGCATGGTGGTGATCAAATATAAATCCCAGGTGTTTAGAAACGATATTTAAATTGTATTTGGGGAGACTCCACGTTTTCTTGGAGATATTCACCGTACAATTATAAGCAAGCATCGGATAGGAAAGATTGTATTGATCAAGGACGGCACGTAATACCCCCATATCGAACTGAGCATTGTGAGCCACAACTAATTTACCTTCAACCAGCTGTTTGATTTCTTGATTCCATAGAACATCAAACTCTTCAGCATCAGAAACATCTACTTTAGTAATACCATGGACAAGAACATTCATTGGAGCGAAATAATTATTATGTGGTTTGACTAATCGATAGTACTCTCTCTTCAAAGCTCCGTTTTCATATTCAACTAAACCAATCGAACAGACCGAAGATCTAGCTGAGTTTGCGGTTTCAAAATCAAGGGCTACAAAATTCATGAGAAACTCCTTTTCGTACATTTATATTATAATCATAAATCCCTTCAAGCGTTTCGTCCATAAGAAAGTCTCACTCTCACGCTGAAAAAATTTTGACAGGATAAGTCCAACTTTCTTGGAAATTATAACGTAAAAGGGGGCGAACATGATGTCTTTCGATTATGCTCAACTATCTGATGAAAAGCTGGAAAAAATCGAAGAATTAGAAAGGCAATTGAACATAGTATTGATTGCATTCGATTCCAAATATCAACAGTAAGGTACAAAAGCGCAAGCGCCTTGAACAGCCTCGACAAGCTTAAGAACACGGAAGGCTGATCAGGCGCTTTTTTTTCGATATCGTTTTTGATTTTCCCATAAATGCTGCAGTGCTCCTGTACCTATAAGGACTCCTGCTATAATCAATACAAGTCCTATGATATGTGCGAAGAAAAGAGTCTCCTCTAAGAAAAGAACCGAACCGACCACTGCAAAAAAAGAATTAAAGTTAATGAAAACAGCTGATTCTGATGCTCCCACCTGTTTAATTGCAAAATTATACACCATATGCCCGAAAGCTGTACAAATTAATGCACTGAACAAAAACACCAGGAATAAATGAGTATCCAACAACGATAAGATTTGACCTGGTTCCCCTTCTAAAAACAAACTTGTAAAGAAAATGAAAAAAGATCCTCCAAGAAGCATATACCCTGTCAATAATCGCGGGTCTAAGTTCGGATTCAATTTACTGATCATGATGAAACTGAAAGCCTGTGCTGTAATAGACAGGAAAATCATAAAATCCCCGCTTGAGATACCTGCAAAACCATCCTCACCTGTCAATGTCGTAATAAGCACCCCGGTAAAGCCCAATAGAAAGCCAAACGTCTTGAAAACTGTCACCTTTTTACTTAACAAGATAGTAGACAACACCATTGTCAGCAATGGTCCTAATCCGATGATTATTCCTGCATTAACCCCTGATGTATAAAGCAACCCGACTCCCATCAACGCGTGGTGGGCGACCACATTAAATAACGAAATGGATAGTATGGTAAGGATTTCTTTTTTAGAAGGTAATCTGAATAGTCCCATTATTGCCATTATCACCAGAACTCCGATGCCTGCAGTAAATATTCGTACAGATGTGAGCAGAATCGGATCAATATGCGCTACCAGGACCTTAATAGCAGAGACATTAAAGCCCCAAACCAACATAACAAGCATCAATAATATATAAATTCGCTTCATAAAACCACCAAATTTCTTCACGTAAGTATATCCTTTTATTTTATGGGCCAATTCCCTTGCTGTCCAACCTTTTATCCTCTAAGAGAATATTTTCGATAATCATTCAAAGGATAGTAGTAAAGGAAGGAGGTAAGGTGATGAAGTCAAAGCCTATTAAAGGGCTAGTATTCATACTAGTGCTCGTTTTTCTTTCATTATCTTTCAACCACGTGTTTGCCCAGCCGCCTGAATATGCAAAATGGGGTAAAACAGCGGTTGAAGAAACTGTGAAGAAGTACCCGGATTCAGAACTGGTGAATTACGATTACAATGGAAAAGTAATTATTTCCGAAGATCGCTCTCAATATAATTTCAAATTCACCCTGAACACGGCAAATGGACAAAAGAAGGAAGTCCTTGTTTATGTTTTGGTCAATCAAAAAAGCGATCAACTGATTGATGTACATTTTGATGAGTTAGGAAGTCCCAATTGAACAAAAAGAGCACACCCTTTTGAGATGTGCTCTTTTTGTTCAATTTTTAAAAATCGTCAGTTTATCTTCAATTGGTGACCGTTGCTTCGGTTTAGGTTGTTGGTCAAAGAAACCCATGTGAATGAAGCCAACAATCTTCTCTCCTGGTTGGACACCTAATAGTTCACGTACTCGTGGTTCATGAATTTGTGGATTAGTTTTCCACACAACTCCTAACTCCTGCTCCCATGCGAGGAGTTGAAAATTCTGAAGCAGGCAGCTGATAGCTCCGAAGTTTTCTTCCCATTGTTTTTGTCTTGGATCCTCATTCATGACTGCAATCAAGAATGCAGCTGGCTGACTGAAATAATTTCGGCGGTTTTCCTGCATGTCTCTCGGAAAAGTTTTAACGAGAGACTCTACAAACTGCTCCTTCTCTTCTGTAGGAATGAAAATGAAACGCCAAGGTTCCCTCAAACCATGTGTAGGAGCCCAACGGGCATCCTCTAACAGTCCTGTTATTAATTCTGTAGGTACTTCCTTATCTAAGTAACCACTCTTTACTGAGCGGCGTTCACGAATGATATTAGCTAGATTTGTTTTTGTCTTTTCCATACCTCTCACCTACATTACGTTATTGTGATTACAATGGTAATGATAATCGTTATCAATTGATGTGTCAAGTGGATTTAAAGGTGTTTGGACATATGAAGATCCGTTGTCGAGAATTTCATTCGTCTGTATAAATGAATAGCACGTTCATTATGCCCGAATACATGTAGAGAAAGCTTCTTAACCCCTGTTCCTTTAAGATGTCTTTCAAGAGCAGTTATCGCTTTTTTTCCAAAACCCTTCCCCCTCTCGGTTTCATAAATGACAAAATTATAAATGAACGCTTCCTTTTGGGATTGCTCTGGGTCAAAATGGTACCAAAAATAACCTATATTTATTTTTGCGGCTTGATCGAAAATAGATAAAAAATAGTGGTTATTAGTAGAGAGTCCATCAGGTAACAAATAGCGGAATGTTTCTTCTGATTTTTGCATCGCCTCTTCTTCTGTCCAAGTTCCCGCCTTTACTTTTTCCTCTGCATATCCTTTCTTTAAGTCGACTACCTCTTTCTTGAATTCATCATTTTGCATTTTTTCAAGCATCACCATTATGTAAGCCCCTTTCCAAGTGTCTTTCTTTACTAAGTATTCATAAGATTCATATTTATTCTCTATTCATTATATAACAAAGAGCTATCCGTCACATTAACCAGCGTAACGAATAGCCCTTTTTTCTTCTATTTGAGATTTTCAGCGATTTCTTCTGCTAATTTTTCTGCTGAAAGTGGTCCAGCAAATGTACCCATGTCTCCAGGGAGTTTATAAGTTTTCCCTTCCTCTACAAAATCCAAGTTTGTCCATGCAGGATTATCTGCCAGGGTATCAAAGATTGGATCGTCTTCTTGAACCAGGTAAAAGAAATGGGAGTCCTGATAGTTCTGTAAGGCTTCGACATCTGTTGATATAAACCCATAAATCTCAGGCTGTTCAGTAATTACAGCGTTTTGGATTCCCATTTGATCAAGGACACCCGCCACTACAGAGTTATCTGTGAATAATCTCATCGTCGGAGTATTTTGTGAAGTGAATGCTTGAGTAACCACAGCGTTCATTTTTTCTTCCCCAGATACTTCTTCGCCTAACTTCTCCATCTTCGTCTCCATCTGTTCAATTACTTCTTCAGCCTGCTCTTCTTTATTAAAAATTTCACTCATCGTTGTGAATTCATTGATAAGGTGTTGGTATTGATCGGTTGATCCCTCTTCAGAATATGGAGAAAACATAAATGTAGGTGCGATATCATTCAGCTGATCTGCAAATCCTTCATGACGGTATTTTGCGCCAATGATTAAATCTGGATCCAACCGGGAAATCGCTTCAAAATTCGGCTCAGAGCGAGTTCCCACATCTTCAACTTCATCACTGAGCGGTTCGCCAACGTTGACCCATTTGTCATATCCTTCTTTGTCTGCAACCCCAACTGGTTGAATACCTAGAGGCAGTATATGCTCAACGTATGTCCATTCGAGAACGACAACTCGCTTAGGAACCCCCTCGATAGTTACCTCACCCATACTATCTTCGAATTTCATAGCTTGCTGGTTAGTTTCTTCGTCTTCAGAAGAACTTTCACCTTCTGTTCGTTCATCGCTGCATGCTACTAATAAAACTAAAACAAATAGTAAACAGATGCTTTTCCAGCCCTTCATAAATACGCTTCCTTTCTATTTCCTCTCTTTCACTTTGGAAAATATGTATGATTGATAAGGATTATCATTATCATTAATGAGTATATAGATGCATTTGATGATTGTCAATGATAATCAATATCAATTAAAAAGGATAGAGATTTTATACTCTATCCTTTGACTAATTATTTAATATCTTCTAAAAAAGGACCGTATCCACGCGCTTCCATTTCATCCTTTGGTATGAATTCCATAGCTGCACTGTTCATACAATAACGGAGTCCAGTGGGATCGGGACCATCATTAAAAACATGCCCAATGTGGCTGTCAGCTCCCTTGCTTCGCACTTCAGTCCTTACACCAAAAATACCTGGATCATCTTTAGTAACGATATTTTCTTCTACAAGTGGCTGTGAGAAGCTCGGCCACCCCGTTCCTGATTTATATTGATCAGCGGAGCTGAACAAAGGCTCACCAGATACAAGATCTACATATATTCCTTTTTCTTTATTATCCCAATATTCATTGTTAAACGCTGGCTCTGTGCCGTCATTCTGTGTCACATCATATTGTGTTTTCGTCAATAAATCCTTTAATTCTTGCTCAGAATATGCTTTCTCTTCTCCGTTATACATTTGAACAACCTTCATTTTATTTTCCTTGGAAGCTGCTCCCAAGCCGTTATAATAAGCAAAACCGGCGCTTAATCCAAAAATAATGATGATACTTAGGGTCCATATTACAATTTTTTTCACTTAACTACCTCCTTGAAGGGAATACCCTCATATCTTAATATTATCATCTTGATTAACAATAAAATATTCTAATGTTTCTAATTAGCCAATGTTATGAAATGGTATTTTTTTGGCTATCCTAGAGACATCGAATGGAGGGATGAATATGATCAGATCTGGCATACTTACTTTTGTTTTCTTTAGTATATTGATCGCAGCTGGGTGTGGAGGCACGAATAATAAGGATGAAGCTATGGATACCAAAAAGCTGACGAATATTGAAAACATTGCTTTTGATACTCAACAGACTGCACCGAACGCTTTTAGGTTTACAAAGTTTGATATGGAAGTGGATTATGTAGACACCCTTTCCTATGGAATTGACTATGAGCATGAAAATCAGCAGACGAAGGCAGTTATTCATGAAATCGGAGAAGAAAGAATAAGCGGTGAAGAAGCTTTGGACCAGCTTACCCCCCACTTTCAGGAAATGAGTTTTGATGAAGACACCCCAGAAGATGAGGTCATTGAAGAAGTTTTAAACATATTAGGGTTAGATCAAACATTCAAAGAATTTAAATTAGAAGTGGTTTTCAGCAATGGTGTTAATAAAGAATATGAAAGTTAGCATAAAAAACAAGCTTCCTGGCTGAGAAACGGCTGTCACTTAGAAGCTTGTTTTTTTATTTTTTGTTCGGAGTTGCTACTTAGTTTGAAGTAATTAGTGTTTAATAGAAGTTTGTCCTTCAGTTTGTTCGACTTTATCTTCTTTCATCAGCTGACCTAAGGCCCTTTTAAAGGCGGATTTACTGATATTGAACGTATTTCTGATAGCTTCTGGATCACTTTTATCGTGAAAAGGCATCACGCCGTCATTTTCTACTAAATAATCGTAAATAACTTCAGCATCTTCTCTCATTCCTTCTTGCTTCAAAGGACGGAGAGAAAGGTTGATGGTTCCATCCTCTTTGACATTTATGACCCTGGCAGTCACGGTTTCTCCCAAACGCGGTTCCTCTTTTCTTTCGCTTGGATGGATAAATCCTCTATATCCTTCGCCTGTCAGGACAGTTGTCCCTGCTTTGATGGCACGATATACTCGGGCAGTCACTTCCTGGTGAAGCAGATTTTCCGGAGCTTGTTCTAAATCATCCATGACTTCTTGTTCTGAGATAGGCTCTGCCAGTAAACGTCCTTTTTTATCAATTTCTAGACTTACAAATAAATGGTCTCCCTCTTTTGGCCAGACGGATTTCCACAAAGGCAGGTGGTCGTTTGATACGAGAATGTCTTTATCACGTAAACCGATGTCGACGAATGCTCCCATATTCGGAACCACTTCAACTACTTTTGCCCAACCATATGAATCCCTGGTGATTTCAGGGATGCTCAAGGTAGCGGAGACTCGTCCTTTTTTATCGGAATAAATGAAAAGGTCTAAGGTGTCATTTAATTCTAGCTCTCTGTCGATTTCTGCAACTTCTTCATCCGGTAAATGGATTTCTTGATTGTTCGCTGAAACGACGAAGCCTTCAGTGATTTTTTTCAAAACGGTACACTTTTGTACTGTACCTAGCATATTTACATCTGACATATATATTCCATCCTTTTTTGAAACGTAATGTTACTTATTATAGCTTACCCATCGTCATTTTAAAATGGTCTGGTTTATGTAAATAGAAAAAGCGTGGCAGTTGCCACACTTTTAACTATTAATACCACCAAGAAGCTCCTACAATAATCAGGAGAATAAACAAAACAACGATTAGCGCAAAGCCTCCACCATATCCTTTACTCATTCCAATTCCCCCCTTTACTTTTATATATGTTGAACCATGGAGGACTGTATGGGTGAAAGGAGGAGATTCATCAATGATTAGGCACTTGTAACTAGGTGAATAACTTTGCAACCCTTTCGTAGCTTTTCAATTTCTCGGTGAAGTTGAAAATATTAGTTATGATAAGGAACTCATCTGTACCGTATAAATCGGCCAGGCGAGTCAATTCATTCTTCACCTTGGTTGGGCCCCCTATGATGCAGCGCCTTCGATTCTGGTGAATTTTATTAATTTCTTCTTCCGTATATGGATATTCTTTCGCTTCTTCTATCGACGGGACCCTAGTCTCTATGCCTTTTTCAACTTGAAGCAACCATAGATCTTGACTCAAAGCCAGTTCTTCTGCCTCTTCTTCTGTGTCTGCGCAAATTACAAAAATGCACACATTTACTCTCGGATTGTCTGCTTCCTTTAATGGCTTGAATTTCTCCCGATAAACATGGATCGCTTCTCTTCCTTGATCCGGATTAATGAAATGTCCAAAAGTAAAGCCCGCCCCATTCACTGCCGCATGCTTTGCTCCACGTGCTGTCAACCCCAAAACCCACATATCAGGCTGGTTAGGTGTATAGGGTCTTGCGCTTACACCAAAATAGCTGTCTCCTTTTGGAACTGATCCATTCAAAAACTGTTGAAGCTCTTTCACTTGTCTAGAAAAAGCACTCAATGACTTTTCCTGACCGTCGGTGAGGGCGAGACGTGTTTTCTTACCCCCTCCGGGAGACCGGCCAAGGCCAAGGTCGATGCGTCCAGGATAGAAGGCTTCCAACATACGAAAGTTTTCGGCAACTTTCAACGGGCTGTATTGAGGTAATAAAACTCCGCCTGATCCTACACGTATCCGATTTGTTGCAGCAGCAATCTGACCGATTAATATTTCAGGTGATGTACTCGCAAGTCCGTTCGTGCTATGATGTTCTGCTACCCAATAACGATGATAGCCAGATTTTTCAGTGGATTGAGCCAGGCTGATCGTTTGTTGAAGCGCTTCTGTTGCTGTTTGTCCTTTGGAAATTGGGCTCTGGTCTAATACGCTGAGTTTCAACTAAGTACATCCTCTCTATGGCATTACCGGTACACATCATTCATGATTTGTTTCAGTATTTGCATCTGTTCTTCGAAAAGCAATTTGTAACGCTTTTTCAAAACATCAAATTCTTCTTTACCCTCGTCAGTAAGGGAGTACCAGTATACTTTTTGTCTCTTTTTATCATGTGACTTATAATCTTCTTTTCGATATAATAACCCTTGTTCTGACATTTCATGCAAAGTGTCTAATAGTGTGGAAGGTGCTGGAACCCAGTTGTTAGTCAACTTTTTGAACTCTGATTTGAAGTGTTCGCTGATCATCGGCTGATGTACTTGTAACAAATGCATTATATAAAACTTTGTAAATTGGGCGGCACTCATATTCAAGGCAAAACGCTTCGGGTTATTCTTGTGAGACAAAAAATCCACCTCCTATGAAAATAGTTGATACTCCTATTTTACAATAAAAGGTGGTTGATTTGTCTAATCATACGCACATTCGTTCGGTTTATGGATTTGTTTAATTTTTAGTTCGGAGTTGCTACTAAGTTTTAAGAGGGAGACGCTTACAGTTGAAGACCTATTTTCCCGAAATTTTTAGTGTCTCTTAAATATTCGAATGCCTGCTGATAATCTTCCATCGGGAAAACCTTGTCCAACTGAGGGTGAATCTGCTTTTCGGTCACAAATGTCAGCATCTCGCGGAATTCATCGGCACTCCCCATCGTCGATCCTAGCAGATTGTATTGACCGTAGAAGAACTTACGGATATTGATGCTCACCTCATCTTCAGTCGTTGAACCAAATGTGACAACGGTCCCGCCTTTTCTGACAATACCTAATGATTTATTGAATGTAGCCCGCCCGATGCTTTCGACTACGATATCCACCTTTTCTTCAGCCAATTCGTCTGTCCAATCACTCTCTGTGGAAATAGCCAGATCCGCTCCTAACTGCAAGGCTTCTTCCTGTTTTTCTTTTGATCTGGAAGTAACGATTACACGTGCCCCAATCGCTTTGGCGAATTTCAAAGCATATGTTAAAACACCGCTTCCAATTCCAGGTAACAGGACTGTTTGATCGGGCTGCAAATTCCCTCTTGTCATCAATGCTCGATAAGCAGTGAGAGCAGCCAATGGCAGAACTCCCGCTTCCTCGAAAGTTAAATGCTCTGGCATTGTTTCTACATGGTCTTCTGTACAGGTATAGTATTCGGCAAACGTACCATGATCGGGAAGACCGACGATTTCAAATCCTTCTGGAGGAGCATCCGACTTTTGCTGCCACCCTAATCCTGGATTTGCGACTACCTTATCCCCCACACGGAACTTAGTGACTTCACTTCCGACAGCTTCCACAACACCTGCGGCATCAGATCCAGGTATCAAAGCTGGATCTGATGCTTTGTGTCTTTTAGTCACAACCGCTAAATCTCTTCTGTTCATCCCCGCTGTATGTACTTTGATTTTCACTTCTCTGGATTTCAACGATGGTGAATCCATATCCTTAAGATGTAAACCCTCTAATCCAGTTTTCCCTTCATGTACAATCGCTTTCATGTATAGCTCCCCTTTCGTTAGTCAATGTGAGTATAGTCTATCAATAAGTATCTCCATGTCAAAGCAATAAACATCCAAATTAAAAACCCCTTCTGAAAATTCATTCAGTAAGGGGTTTGATAAGTAAAATATAAAAGCATTCTCTTATAAAGATATGCTATCAGTCAGCTAACACTTGTACTTTTACAGATTTCCTACCAAAGTTCAATGCGTCCTCACGATTAGGCATGAATACATCAATACGGTTTCCGTTAATAGCTCCGCCTGTATCTCCTGCAATCGCAACACCATATCCTTCTACGTGAACTTTAGATCCTAATGGAATGACGTTCGGATCTACCGCTATCACTTTTTGATCAGGGTTTGCATTCAAATCAATTCCTGTTGCTGTTACTCCACTGCACCCTGTGCAGTTAGCTGTGTAAGCTGTAGCTTCTGCGGTGAACTCTTTCACAACATCATTGCCTGTATCTTGTGTAGTGCTTGTTTGTGTAGCTGTGGACGTATTGGAACTGCTGTTTGAACTGCTGCTGTTATTTGATGGTGCAGAAGTTTTTGCTGCTTGTCCATCTACTTTGAACTGATCGCCAGGGTGGATGAGGGTAGAAGATAGGTTATTCCACGCCATCAATTGATCCACTGTAATATTGAATTTTTGTGAAATGGCGTACAACGTATCTCCGGATTTCACTGTATAAGTGGAATTGTTCGAAGATTTAGTAGTAGTAGTTGCTGTTTCATTGTTTACAGTTAATGATTGACTCGGGTAAATCAAGTTGGAATTTAAATCGTTCCAGGACTTCAAATCACTTACAGATACATCATACTTTTGGGAAATGCTCCAAAGTGTATCACCTTTATTGATCTTATATTCTTCAGCACTCACAGTTGTTGCTAATACTCCTGTTAATGCCACGGTCGCTGCAACAGAAAATACAGTTTTTTTCATAAAATTCTGCCTCCTCTTGATTGGTTGATCACTATTTTCAATAAGGTGATCATGTCACAATTACAAGATTACCAGAATTTCAGTAGAAATTAAGAACAAACAAGCAACAGTTTGATTTCAAAATTAACATCCATATGTCACAGACATTACAAAAAGAGCATCTGGGCTGATAATCAGTCAAAAATGCTCTGAATCTATCTTCATTCGCCAAAATCTTACATACAAAATAATGTCTTTTCTTATATATTCTTACCACCTGCGTAAGAATAAAAACATAAATAATCGAAAAAAAGCGCCTGTCGACGGTGACAGACGCTTTAATCATTTATGCATATTTTGCAGTTAACTGCTTTTGGACTTCTGGATCGTTCAAAAATTCATCATAACTCATTTCTTTATCAACAATACCATTCGGAGTGATTTCAATAATCCTGTTAGCGATGGTTTGGATGAATTCATGGTCATGGGAAGCAAAAATGACAGATCCTTTGAAATTGATCAATCCTTTGTTCAAGGAAGTGATGGACTCTAAATCCAGGTGGTTGGTCGGCTCATCTAAAAGAAGCACATTCGCTCCTGAAAGCATCATTTTAGAAAGCATACAACGGACTTTCTCTCCCCCGGAGAGAACATTCGCTTTCTTCAATGCTTCCTCACCAGAGAACAGCATACGGCCTAAGAAGCTGCGAAGGAACGTCTCTGTCTGGTCTTCCGGTGAATATTGACGAAGCCATTCTACAAGGCTGAGGTTGGATCCTTCAAAGAATGCTGAGTTATCTTTAGGGAAATAACTTTGAGAAGTAGTCACTCCCCACTTATACGTGCCTTCATCAGGTTCGATTTCACCCATCAAGATTTGGAACAGTGCAGTCTTAGCCGTCTCATTTGCCCCGACAAGAGCTACTTTATCATCCTTGTTCAGAGTGAAACTGATGTTATCAAGCACTTTTACTCCACCAATCGTTTTAGACAAGTTTTCAACCGTCAACAGGTCATTTCCGATTTCACGATCTGCATTGAATGAAATATACGGATATTTCCTTGATGAAGGTTGAATATCATCGAGCGTAATCTTATCAAGCAATTTTTTACGTGATGTCGCTTGTTTGGATTTAGAGGCATTCGCACTGAAACGCGCAATGAATTCTTTCAAGTCATTGATTTTCTCTTCTTTTTTCTTATTTTGCTCTTGCGCCATCTTCATAGCTAACTGACTGGATTCATACCAGAAGTCATAGTTACCGACATAGATCTGGATTTTACCGAAATCCAAGTCTGCAATATGAGTACAGACATTATTCAGGAAGTGACGGTCATGGGAGACGACTATGACTGTGTTTTCAAAATCGATGAGGAAATCTTCCAGCCATTGGATCGCTTTAATATCCAGGTGGTTGGTCGGCTCATCGAGAAGCAGAACATCAGGGTTACCGAATAAAGCTTGAGCTAGTAACACTTTAACTTTATCTGAACCTGCCAGCTCGCTCATCTGTTTATCATGCAGGTTTTCGCCGATTCCCAATCCTTTCAAGAGACGGGCTGCATCAGATTCAGCTTCCCAGCCATTCATCTCCGCAAATTCCCCTTCTAATTCAGCAGCACGCATACCGTCTTCTTCAGAGAATTCACCTTTCATATAAATAGCGTCTTTCTCTTTCATGACATCATAGAGACGGGTGTGCCCCATGATTACGGTTTCCAACACTTGGTATTCATCATATTCAAAGTGGTTCTGCTTAAGCACGGCAAGGCGCTGGTCATTCTTCAGGGAAACGTCGCCGGTCTGAGCTTCGATTTCTCCGCTTAACACCTTAAGAAATGTAGATTTACCGGCACCATTCGCTCCAATCAATCCATAGCAATTCCCTGGTGTGAATTTTATATTGACATCTTCGAAAAGCTTTTGATCTCCAAAACGAAGACTTACATTATTTACAGTTAACATTAGCTAGTCCTCCAGTTCGTACGTTTGTATAACAGTAAGATTATATCATTCCTTCGCTCTAGATGACAGTCGCACCTTAGGTTTTGAAGGAACCTTCTTGCAAGTAACAGTATATACTCTGCCATCCATCCTTTAACAAGGACGGCCTTCTGCATATGAAATGATATCATCTTCACGGTTTGATTAACAGGTGTTTGGATGAGAATATACGACCTCATCATCTGTCCGGATTCTTTGCAGGTTTTCGATTTATCAAGGTGCATTCCTCTTACCAAAAGAAAAAGCGATTGCAGTGGGAGCAATCGCTTTTTCTCATGATTGAGATTTATAGTATAGACTGTTGTTTTCTACTACCTGAAGGACTTTGTTCTCTTCCTCCATCGGATTGCCGCACATCGGACATTTTTTCTCGTTATTCGTTCTGAAGTTATCTCTCATCCAACAATTACAATCTTCGGATGAACACACCCAGATCTTTGTATCTTCTTCTTTGATTTCAGCCTGATTCTTTTTACCGAAAGCCATTGGTGTAGCCTCCCTTAGACTTGAAATGATATAAAAGAGACTGACCTTCTAAAGCCAGCCTCTTTTTATTTTTAATTATATTTTAGTTACGTTTGCAGCTTGTGGTCCGCGATTTCCTTCAGTAACTTCAAACTCTACTGCTTGACCTTCTTCAAGAGATTTGAAGCCTTCTTCGTTGATTGCGCTGAAGTGTACGAATACATCGTCTTCCCCTTCAACCTCGATAAAACCGAAACCTTTTTCCGCGTTAAACCACTTCACTGTACCTGTTTTCATAGGAATGGATCCTCCAATATTTCTAAAATTAATATGCGTTTTGCTTTAATGAAAAAATCACATATTATAAAAAGTACCAATAATGATTGATCACTCTTTATAATAGGTGATTTGAAGCTGTAACTTCTTTATATTGGTAATTGTTATCTAATTATAACTATACTATGACTCACCGGTGAAGTCAAGTACAGCGTACGAATGATTCTACACTATAAGTATATACGAAGAAGTAGTCATTTATTCCATTTTTTCACGATTTTTCAATGAGACCGCAAGCAATCCTTTTACCTGAATCTCCACTCGGCTGTGACTGGTAATCATCTGGTCCGTCATGGATAATCACTGTTTTACCGATTATGTCTTTCACTTGAAAGCGATCCGTGAAAAATATCATCCTCGCCCTTCCGTGATTTGAGAAAAGTACAGGAAAGTCCCCTGCATGATTTCCGTGTGGCTGTCCATCCGGATTCCAGTGCCCTCCTGCTGAACTGAAAGGATCTTTCCCATCACCGATTTCGCAAACTCCCTTTTCATGGATATGAAAACCGTGAGGCCCTACTTGTTTGCCGTTTTTCGCTTTTTGAAATGCTGGTAACCCCTCGACCTGAACAAACACTTCCACTCCATAAGGCATCTGATAAAATTGCATCGCACCCTTCAATTCAGGTGCAAGAGGACTGCTCAAAAAGCTGACTTGAGCTGTTTCAGATGCATAGGTTTGCCGATAGGGCCCTTGCTGAGCATATGGATTCACATTAACCCTCCCCCTTTCCGTTTATGTCTATGTGTAAGGCTTGACCTTCATTCCAGAATTTGTTTACAACTTATGACCGATGTGCTACACTCCGTTTAAAACTTAATACAAAAGGAGAAAACAGCTATGAAAAAAACGTTTTTGATTGTGCTGATCGGTTTTCTCGTGACCATCGGTTTAGCTGCATGCTCGAATTCTGATGATGAATCCGCTGAAGGTAATAATGAAGAAACCGAACAAGAAAATAGCGGACAATCGGATGAAACAGCAAATGAAGAGGAAGCAACTGGGCCAGTAGCTGTTGTAAACGGTGAAGAGCTATCCCGAGAGGAGTTCAACCAGCAGTTGGACATCATGAAGCAACAGTACGAACAGTATGGCATGGATATTGAGGGTCAAGAGGACCAAATCAAACAATCGGTCGTCGATCAAATGATTGGAGCAGAACTTCTCAGTCAAAAAGCTGAAGAAGCAGATATTGAGATTTCCAGTGAAGAAGTCGATCAAAGATATGAAGAAATGACCGGTCAATTCGAGAATGAAGAACAGTTGCAAGCCGCCCTGGATGAAAATAACACTACAGAAGAAGAACTGAAAGAGCAGGTCAAACTTCAGATGAAAGTTGATGAATATATCGCTGGGGAAACAGAAGAAACTGAAGTGACAGAAGAAGAACTGCAGACCCAATACGATACCTTAAAAGAACAGCAAGAGGATGTAGGATCATTTGAAGAAGTGAAACCTACACTTGAGCAGCAATTGAAAACGCAAAAAGAACAAGAACAAGTCACAAAGCTTGTTGAAAAACTACGCGAAGAAGCCGATGTCGAAGTCAAAATATAAGATTCACCAAATAGAGCCCTGATAAAGGGTTCTTTTTATTTTTCATATGACTGCCTGTGAGATCTTTTGCTCTCAAAAGAAAATCCACCACTATGTTCACTCTAATTCTTCAGCACAAAAAAAGTCCCCAGTCTAAGGAGGAGGAAGAAATCCTTAGAATGGGGTTTTTTCGCTTAACTCATTTTATGAAGAAAAGAATCGTTTAGAACAGTTGCTGATAAATTTTTTCCAATGACGAAGGATCAATTGGATGTTCCATATTGTGCAGCAAATTATTGAAAACAACGCCGACTTGTTTCTCCCATTCTGCAGCAGAATATTGATAAGTTTGTTCCCACTGATTAATATAATGAGAGCTCAATATTCCGGATAACTGTTGCAGCTCCTGGGAAAGTACTGGTGAAGCAGACGCACTCAAGTGGTCCTTTACCATTTCCTTTTCATTCTTTTCAAAGAATGACTTTGTATTTCTGAATCCCTTCAACGCAAGGTCTTTTTGTTTCTTGTCGATGGTGACTTCACCTTCAATAGTAGGCAGTGGCAGAGAAGGTTTTTCTTCTTGATTCAGCTTCAATGCTGGTCGGATTGTTCGAAGATCTTCTTCCAATCTCCTCCGCGATTGATCAAGGACCTCCTCGATGGTCCGTTCCAATCTTACACAAACAGCTTTTGTTTCCTGGACCATTTCAAAGTTTATTTCAACAAGTAATTGCTCAAGAGCTCCTTTGAATTGATCTTTGACATCCTGCTCTTTCCCATTGATTGTAGCCGGATTGAAATGTCGTTTGAAAAAGTCGGTGAAGTTCAACATCATTCGTTCATGCACATAATACATCTGTTTTTCCGCTTTATTCTGAATCGTATCGATCGCCCCGGCGTCATACCGATTCTCAAAAAGGTTCAGAGCTGATTCTTTTTCTTCCATCAACTCTTCTTTCTGATGCTGCCGTTCTTTTTCATCAAGCCTGCTTGTATGAATGAAATGGGCAATCATTTCTTTTACTTGTGATAAATCGGTTTCGATCGACTGAATAAGCATCTGAGCCAGTTCCTCTTCCAAAAATTCATGGAATGTGTCTTCAAAGGAGGTGATTCCTGAATTAAGCTCGATGTTAGATCGCTTTTCTTGTAATGCATGTAAACTTGAAACCGAGAACAAGCGTGGCTGGCGAATCTGAAATTCGCTCAGTTCATCCTTGATATAATTTTCGACCTGGTGAAGCTCATCTTCTGATGAAGCCAAATCTGCTGCATTTACGATGAAAAACATCTTATCCATTGCGAAACTGTCTTTTACTCTTCCTAATTGCTTTAAGAACTTTTGATCAGCATGGGAAAAAGGATGATTGTAATAAGTCACAAATAAAACTGCATCGGAATCTTTGATATATTCAAAACTGACATCGGTGTGTCTGGCATTAACAGAATCCGCTCCCGGTGTATCGACAAGGGTGATTCCGGCTTGTGTCCAGGTGCAATCATAATACAATTCCATCTCTTCGATGAAGCAGGATTTGTGTTCTTCAGCTACATAAGAGGCAAAGTCTTTCCAGGGTACTGCAACACTTTTTCCCAAGGAAGACCGCATCGATTCATACCCCTTTATAAAGGCTCGCAGAAAGGTATGCTGCTTCTGATCCAGGTGATTCCAGTCATTCTCTGGAAGCTGCCCGGCCTCTTCGAAAACCTCATGTAAGCTGTCGCATCCAATCTGGAGATTACTTAAAATCGGCTCCAGGTCTTCAAGAAGTTGATGTTCGCTTTTAATTTGAGCTTCAATGGTTTTGTCAGGTTGTTTCTCTGTTGGTGGTGAAATTTTATTAATCGTCGCAGTGGTCGGATTCGGTGATACAGGCAATACCTGATCTCCCAGGAGTGCATTTGCAAACGAAGATTTCCCTGCACTGAATGCTCCGAACAAAGCAATCGTATAATGCCTGTTCTCTAACCGTTGTTGTTTCTGCACCAATTGATGGTACAGACCCTCCAGACCTTCAATGGAACGGATTGATGTTAAAGTTGCTCGGACTTTGTCTAGTGTTGTTTGTACAGAATGGGCAGCATTCATTCGTTCTTTTACAACGGATTCCTCTCTCTTTTTCTCTTCGCTTTGTATGTTTGGGACATCTTCAATGGACTTGGTTACGACTTGCTCATTTCTCTGTCTTAAATCTTCCATCGCTTGCTCAGAGGCTGAAGGAGCACCCTCGGAATAAAATCGATCCTGTAACTCTTTCTTGTAGGTCCGAAGTTCTTTTTCTATTTTCACAAGTTCTTCTTCAATGCCTTCTTTTTCTTCCAGCATTTGAAGATGGAGATGGTGATCAGCTTGCAGCTTCTGTTGCTGCTGTTTAATTTCGGTTAAGAAATCCGCTTGCCATGAACGGATAAATTGCCGCATGGCCTGTTGGATATCTTTAGCTACTTGATCGGTGTACCGGAGGATGTAAGGTCCTGTCACTTCCGCTCCCGATTCGACAAGCTTATGCAGGCGCTCTTTCGGATAGTTGAAATCAACAGCATGTACCTTTGCGAGTAACTCTGTATCGGCAACGGAATATTGATCCATCGTTTTGAGCATCCGATCTCTTAATGGCCACTTCAAATTCTGCTCGATAGAACCTTGCAGCGCTTCATAGAATGCATCTTCCCTAGCTTTTCGTTCCTCTTCTGTTTTTTTTCGGGAAAAAATGACCCCGATTTTAAAATTAGGTCGGAGAGACTCCAAATACCTTTCTGCATATTCTCTCAACCCACTTGGCATAAGATAGGCATTTGAGATGAAAGAGTATACTTGCGCTTCAAATGCCTCCTCTGCTTCCTGATCAAGTTGCTGGTTCCTGCGAAGTTTATACTCATCTATAGGACTTTCAGCTAATTGTTGTGAAATGGATTCTTTTCTGTCTATCAAGGCTTCCTGTTGACTTTGAAACTCTTCTTCGAACTGACGGACACTTTCGTCAATGATCACTTCCGCTTCCATTTCCGCCTGTGCTGCTATCGTTTCGGGAGCGCGCTTAAACAAGTCCTCGAAGTCATCTTTCAGACGGAAGTATTCATTCTTTTCATGGGAGAAATCTCTCATTGACGTGAAATAAATCGTGCTTGGAACAATTCTCCACTGCTCCAAAGCCATTTCGACACTTTCTTTATATTGATCGAATGAGAGCTCATCTTCAACATGTTTATCAACCTGATTAATGATGATTGAAAAAGGTATTCTCCGCTTTTGCATTTCTGATAGAAACATCAAATTCACTTCAGATTGAACATGGTTATAGTCCATGACATAAAAGATATAATCCATGAGATGCAGCGAAGATTCCGTAATCAATCGGTCCGCGTCATTTGTCGAGTCAACACCCGGGGTATCTATGACTGATACATGGGGGGGAAGGTTTCCCTGGGGACGGCTGATTTCTAATCCTGTAACGACTTCACCGTCTTTGCATAAAGATTTAATGGTTTCGATGTCTGTCTCGCCTTCGTACTTGACAGGTAGTCCTTTTTGGAAGTTCGCTACCGTATAGGGTGAGCCTGTTTTTAAACGGACGATATTCGCACTGGTAGGTATAGGGCTGGATGGAAGCAGGTCATCTGCTAGCAAGGTATTGATCACCGTTGATTTACCTGCAGAAAAATGGCCGGCAAAACCTATCCTCATATCTTGATTCGCCACTTTATCTATTAAATCCAATATTTTATTTTGATTGACCTCATCATTTTTCTCTTTTAAAGCAACATATAAGTTCTGAAATTTATCCAAATTGGTTTGTGTCATCGAAGGCATCAGTAATCTCCTTTTTCATCGTTAGTCCCTATCATTTTACTCTGAAGCTGCCTTTTGACTCAAGTATGACATTCATAAATAGCCAGAGCTGATCGATCGAACATCATTTACTGGTTGCTATATCTTTGGTGGGGCCGTTCAACCACTCCTGAATTATTTTAAGAAATCGCTTCATGCAGGTCTGGATGATGCAGAATATGGTTATGATCCGTCCCCTTAATAAACTGTACTTCATGGCCCCATTTTTCCTTCACCCAGTCCCTCAATTGTTCATGCTGGATGATTTCGTCTTTCTCCCCCACATAGATAGAGATGCGGTTTTCTATCCCCTCGAATATAGTAGAAGGGATGTGTTCCAAAAACCTTGATACTAGCAGACGGAAGCTCAAATGTAACCGGCCGCTATGGTGGAATTCGTCCGGTATCTCTGCGACTGTATGCTGGTTGAATCGATGAATGTTCATCTTGTGCAGAATCATCAGAAAAAATACTTTTTTATCATAGACTGTATAGTCCACATCGGTTCTAGGTTCAGGCTGTTCTGTCGCATCTTCGTGGTACACAGGCAAACGGGGATGGAAGAAAGGCGCAACAAATATGTACTCATCTGCAAGGAGTGGATTCTTCCTGATGAGGCGTAAGATGTTGGCACAACCCATGGAATGACCGATTAAAGTGATTTTTTCATATCCTTTTGCTTCGATAAAATGTATGAAATCGAACAAGTCATCATCAAATTGGCCGATGTAGCCGATATCTCCTCGGTTTTGAACATAACCTCGCAAAATCGGCAAGAATACATCAGCATTCCGCGTGCATGAAGATGCGAACTCCCTTTGATGGTCTAATTCTGCAGTAATTCCGTGAACGATAATGATCGCTTCATCGGCAGAGCTTCGGTGGGTAAAATTTACATACTGTTGTGTGGAGAAGTCTCTGGCTGTGAATTTCGACCACATCGTCTGTATCATTTTTTTTCTACTCCTTTTTTGTAGATAGTCATAAAAGTCCCTGACAGGGAGATCGTTTAAAAAACGCTGTTCAATTCCTGTCATATAGTGAGGAGATAAGTATTTGGAACCTCCCCGATGGATCTCTGAAGCATAGTGTAAAGGTGGGGTAAGATCATCTTTTTTGTCTAATACAGTAAATGACAATGCTTGAACCAATGTATCATCATTTAATATCAAGTCGACGACTGTAGGACGGTACCCACCCGTGTTGACTCCTTCACGCTGATACAAGTATTCTAAGGCATTTTCAGATATTTCATACACTACCCCCTCGACTGAATGACCTGTGTCTTCAATGATATCTGCACGTCCCCCGTCTGAGAGGTGGTGGGAAAATCCTAAACGGTAATGCTCCAATTCTCCCTTACCCTTCAACTCAGTAAAAAGATGGTCTACTTTATGTTCAGTGAAACGGACGTGATCCATACATGATCCGTAAGCGAAGTAATAAATAAAAGGATCGGCTGTCATTTGATGAACTTTCCAATCATTGAAAGGCACATGCGTTCCTTCGGTGGCATGCGGCCAATAATAGACAAATGCTTCAACATCACCCTTTTCTGTCCCCACCAGGGCGGACTCTCTTTTAAATAGAGGTTCTTTTGAAGTATGCCCTTCTAAAAAATCCAAGTGTTCCAGCGTGTTCTCGTTTAATTCATACAATTCACCATAAGTGATAGACGTATCATCTTTTATGAGTAGCGGGTAGTAGCTGGATCCGGTATAAAGACTTCCCGCTGTCCAGGCTTGTTCGGCATATAAAACTGCCTCATTTAATAAATCATGGTTTTTCTGATGTTTGCATAAGGACCCATAAACAAAAACGTACAATTTTTTCACCTCTTTTTAAGAATATCTGAAGCAGAAACTAAATCATTCTGTGATGCAGCGGACTTCACAGCATTTATGACCGCTTTTTCAACGACTTTATTCGCCAGAGCACTCAAGGCATTCAAATCACACTCCACCCCACCTGTTGCTAAAGTGAAAAGTGTGTCCCCATCAATAAAAGTATGAGAAGGCCTGATCGTCCTCGCCAGCCCATCATGAGCAATGGAGGAAAGTTTATTCGCTTCAGATTTATGTAGCTTTGCGTTCGTCAATACTGCTCCAATAGTGGTGTTCTCACGGAATCGATTAGTCTGTGATTGATCGATTCGATTTATGATTTGCTCTTCTGTATTTAAGAAGCGTCCAGCATTTTGCAGACCGGCTATGACTTCACCGGTATTCGGATCTACGACATCACCGAAACAATTGACAGCCACTACAGCTCCCACTTTGAGATCCCCTACAGAATATGCACAACTTCCTATTCCGCCCTTCATACTGTGTTTCCGGCCAAGAGCTTTACCTACCGCCGCCCCCGCACCTGCACCGTAATTCCCAGCTTTGAAACCAGGAATCTTCCAGGCAATTTCAGAAGCGCGATACCCCATTTCCTTGTCGGGGCGTATGTTCGCGCGTCCTTCAATTAAATCAAAAAGGATGGCCCCTGGAACAATCGGTACTCTTGTGACTCGGACATCAAAACCGACGTCGTTTTCTTCCAGGAACTTCATCACACCAGAGCCAACATCCAAACCGAAAGCACTGCCACCTGCTAAAAAGATCCCATGAACTTCCTGGACGAGGTTTTCAGACTGCAGCAGGTCCGTTTCTCTCGTTCCCGGTGCTCCACCACGGACATCCACTCCTGCAACGGCCCCATTTTCACAAAGAATGACCGTACATCCTGTATGGCCCTCCGGATCTTCTTTTTGACCAATGGAAAACCCATTTATATCGTTTATATGTATCGATTTCATGAACAGAAACTCCTTTTTTTATGTTTGTAAGATCTGCTTACAGGGGAATCATGAAATTGTATGAGAGAGGAGGTACTTGACGATGGAAAGAAAACAAATAACAGTCCATGGCCGCGTTCAAGGCGTCGGCTTCCGGGCAGCGACAAAGCAAGTAGCAGATCAAATCGGGATTTATGGGCTTGTGAAAAACCAGCCCGATGGTACCGTATTGATAGAAGCAGAAGGGCCGACTGATCAGCTCAGCAGGTTCATAAAGGAAATTGAAGATGGACCGACACCCTTCAGTAAAGTAAAAAACATGGATGTTCAAGAAAAAGATCAACTGGATAACCATAAAAAATTCAAAGTTGTCCAATAAAGATGACCGCAGTTTACTGCGGTCATCCATTTTTTATTTTTGGTGCATCGGCCGCACAATCACTTCATTCACATTAACATAAGATGGCTGGGTGACAGCATAAGCGACGGCTCTCGCGATATCATCAGCTTCAAGCGGATCCATACTTCTGTCTTTGAACATGTCAATGACATCACCATCTGTAATATGTTCAGTAAGTTCTGTATCGACCGCTCCTGGAGAAATGTTAGTCACACGGACTCCAGACCTGGATAATTCTTTTTCCATTCCCATCGATAATGCTTTCACTGCATATTTGGTCGCACTATATACGGTGCTGGAAGGGAAAACTTCATGGCCGGCAACAGATGAAACGTTGACGATGTGGCCCGCTTCCTGTTCGAGCATCGCAGGCAGACATGCATGTATACCGAATAAGACCCCTTTGATATTAACATCAACCATTTGTTCCCATTCATCAACATGATCATTTTTCAAAAAGGATAAGAGCATAACACCTGCATTGTTCACTAAAATGTCTACTCGCCCATAAGCGGACTTCGTTTCTTCTATAAGATTTTCTACATCTTCCCTTTTGGTGACATCTGTTTCCACGACTTTAGCTTCTACTCCATGTTGTTCTGCGATCTCCTCAGCAAGATCTTTCAACTTGTCCGCTCTTCTAGCTGCTAAAACAACATTCGTGCCTTCATTCGCCAGCTGATGGGCAATGGCTTTTCCAATTCCGCTGCTAGCCCCTGTAATAATGGCTGATTGATTATTTAAGCTTGTCATAGATACTCCTCCCTTAATATAGTCCTCTTTGTATCTACCCTGAATAGAGGATTCCTATACATTCAGTCGTTGTCTATCATAAGTTCCATAAGTACATATACGAAAAAACCGCCCCATGTGTAGGACGGTTTTCTAATATGTTCATTACTGTTCTTCAAAGAACTTCCGGTTCATTTCGATGTATGGCGTTTCTTTTTCTGGTACCTCATCTTCGATATAAATCGCTTCAACCGGACAAACAGCTTCACATGCACCACAATCTATGCAAATCGCAGGATCGATATAAAACATATCTTTCCCTTCTTCGATACAATCTACTGGACACACATCGACACATTCCCCGGATTTCTCCTCTTTACATGGGGATGTAATAACAAATGCCATCGATTTTCTCCTCCTTCATGTTGGATTCGAGTGCTTATACAACTACCATTCACTTTTATCGGCAAAGATAAACACCACAATATATAATAACGATTTTATAGAAAAATCGCAATTCCTTCAATGGTTCGACTATTTTTGCGCGTAAGTTGAAAGAAAAGGGGAGACTGAAGATTTCCCACTTCAGTCTTCCCAAATTCTTTCAACTATATATTCTCCGCCCTGTTTTTGGATTAAATAAACATCCGGGCGAGAGAGGCGTTTCCAATCGTAAAAACCGATTTCCCGATTATACTTTTGCAAAAGTAAGGCAAGTAAATTTCCATGCGTGACGAGGAGGACATTCCCACAGTCCTGACTCTCTAGTTCATCTATGAGAGTCACAACTCTTTTCTTCGCTTCCTGTGAAGATTCTCCACCAGTCAATTTCAGATCAGGATCTTGAAAGGTGTCATGGAGGACTTCTTCCCAATCATCAATGGGTTCATGACTCAGCACCCGTTCTTCCAGCCGTTCGTCTTTCTCAATGTCGATCCCTTTATTTCTGGCGAAAGGTTTGATCGTTTCTACGGCCCTTAAATAAGGACTTGAGATAATCCGGTTGACTTCATAGCTAGCTTGATCCAAGAAATTAGCCAGCGTTTGAGCTTGCCTGATTCCTAGTTTCGTCAAGGGTGAATCTTCATGCTGTCCTTCAGTTTCACTGTGGCGTACTAAAATTAGTTTGTCCATACGGACCCATCCTCCCCTTTCCATCACCTTATATCCATTATGGCTGATGGAAGGAGTGTTGACAAGGAAAGCTAAGAAATATCATCATTTTTATACACTCGTTTTCCTCTATGCCATGTTTCAAGCACCTCGATTTGAGCCAAGTCAGCTGGATCGACTTCCTGAGGGTGCCTGTCCAATAAAATGAAATCTGCCTGATAACCAGATTCTATCATTCCCTTGTTCCCCTCCCTGTATTCCAGTGCTGCAGGGGTTTTTGTAAATCCTATAAAAGCTTCTTCTACCGTTAGTTTTTCCTGGGGAATCCATCCCCCTTCAGGTTTCCCATTAAGATCTGTGCGGTTAACCGCAGCAAATATCGTTACCCACGGGTTTAATGCACCGATCGGCAAGTCTGAACTCAGAGTCAGGGGAATATGGTCTTTTTGTAAACTGCGAAAAGGATCACAGTAAGGGAGAAGTTCATCTGGTGACCAGTTTTGTTTCTTATCCCATTCTTCTAATAAAAATGAAGGCTGTGTTTCAATATAAGGTTTCAATCTTCTTAAGCGGTCAATTAAATCTGGTGCAAGGGTTTGGGCATGGATGATTCTGTGACGCAGCGCACCGGTAGTTGCCGACGGCTGCTCCAACGCTGTCACAGCTTGCTCTACAGCTTTATCTCCGATCGCATGCATGGCTACTTGCATTCCGTTCTCACCTGCTGTACGGACTATGTCATTTAATTGGGCTTGCGTATAGACCAACAAACCTGCTTTTGATGGTTCCACTGGATAAGGATTCCTCATCGCAGCCGTATATAAGCGCTGGGTACCGTCTAAGAATATTTTCACTGCTCCAACCTTCACTTGTTTTGTTCCTTCACCTGACCTCTTCTGGTTATTGTTCAAGTATTCTCTTAAATCGTTTATGTTAAAGATATAATGGTGAAGATGCACATCAAAAGGCAGGTCCCCTTCCTCTTCCAATTCTGTATAGGCATTCCACAGCCTGTCATAGGAACCGATGAAATTGATGTCATCCGTATGGAACGAAGTGACTCCATGCTCACTTAATTTAGGGGCTGCTTTTCTTAATGCTTCTTTCGCATCTTCGGTGGAGCGCCCCCAGAAATGGCGTTTGATGTAATGGACAGCTGTATCTTTGAAACGTCCGTTCCACTGGCCGTCCGCGTTTTTTTCTTTGAATTCCTCCGGCTCTTTCTTGAAATCTTCTTCTTTTTTCAATAACTCTATCGCTTTTTCACTTATCACACATTCATGACCATCTTGGTGCATGAAATACATATAGGCATTTACTTGGATTTCATTCAAGTCATCAGCGGTCAGAAGGTGGTCGATATCTTCAAACTGGTCGTCATTGAACCCTTTTCCATAAACCCAATCATATTGCTCTAATTCACTATAATGATTTTCTATCAGGACTTTCATTTCTTCCCAACTGGTAACTTCTGTAAAATCAAGTTCTTTTTTCAACAGGCCATACCGCAAAAAATGCATATGACTATCATTAAATGATGAACATAGCACTTTACCATCCCCGTTGATGGTTTCCTCTTTCCCTTCATAAGGTGAGGAATGGATCTTCTTTATTTGCTCACCTTCGATCTCTACGGCATACTTCTGATTTTGATTAAATGACCGATAAGGCTGAAATATCCTTACATTTTCCAATATCATGACAGTTCCGTCCTTTCGGTAATACATTCATATTTCATTAACCGCCTTTTACCAATGGTAAACATGCCCCCATTGAACTTGTCCTATTCCAGCACTAGAGAATCAAAAAGAGCTGACGGGGGGAAATTCCCTATCAGCTCTCTGCGTGTATTTCTTTGAAGTAATTTTTATAAAAACCACCCATACGTCCGGTGTTGTCAATGACAAAGTAAAACTCTTCACTTTCATTTTTAACATCGTATACTTTACCAGGTGTCAAAACATTGTTGACAACGAACTTCTCTGCATCATTGTGGACACATTCAATCTGTTTTATTGTTTCATTCTCTTCCCAAGTTTTATGGATCATCCAAAACCCCTCCTAGTTTCCTGCGTGTGTTCTTATCATACAACGAAAGAAAGCTGGACTCAATATGAGAGGATCGTTAAAAATTATCCTTGTACCATCCTGCAGCTGCCTTCACTTCATTTTCTGTAAGGCGGTGTCCCATTTGCTCCCACTGTTCGGTGACTTCTGCTCCAGCTTCAGAAAGCAGTTTTTTCAAATCGACTGTTTCTTGAGCTGAACAGATCGGGTCGTTTTCTCCAGCTCCGATGAATACGGGAAGCCCATTTAATCCAGGGATGTCTATGCCTCTGCGTGGCACCATCGGATGGAATAGGACAGCTCCCCGCAAACTGTTTTCATAATGGAACAGTAAACTGCCTGCGATATTCGCTCCATTTGAATATCCGACAGCAATCACGTTTGAGCGATCAAACTTGTATTCTTCTGCAGCTTCCGATATGAATGTGTTTAATTCTTTAGTGCGTTCTATCAAATCTTCTTCATCAAAGACCCCTTCACGTAGACGTTTGAAGAATCGAGGCATACCATTTTCAGATACATTCCCACGGACGGATAAAACTGATGCTTCAGGGTCGATCATTTCCGCAATGGGTAACAGATCTTGTTCTGTCCCTCCTGTTCCATGGAGAAGAAGAAGCACCTTCTCACTATTTCCACTGCCCTTTTGAAAAATGTGTTTCATAAGCATAATAAATGAACCTCCTACAGACTTGTTTACATAATAATATTCAAGTAACTTTACTGGATTGTTCAGCCTTATTTTATCTTTAATTCGAGATAGTGTCAAAGGTCAGCCATTTAGATAAGTCTTGTATTTTTGAAATATTATTGGCAGAACAAGAATGATGGTCAGTAACCGTATCGTTTGTAATGAACTGACAATCGCTGGCTGGCCTCCTGTTTGTTCTGCTGTGATTGCCATCTCTACTAAACCCCCCGGGGCTAACGACAACACCGCTGTAATGATGTCCATCCCGGTCCAGGCTGCCAGTAAAAAAGATAAACCGATGCCGAGGACAATCATAAAGATCGCCAAAGTTAAAAAATAAAGACATGTTTTCCCTGCTTTTATTATGTCACCTAAAGATATCGTGTGCCCTAGAAAAGTTCCAATCAGTAACTGAGCCAAAACGAATAGGAAATCTGGTAACTGAAAAAAAGTCAGGCCCACCGTCTGTAAGAAACCGATCAGCAGCATTGGGACGATGACTAAAGAAGCAGGAATACGATGCTGCCATTTCCAGCCCAGGGCAAAAGCGAATAAATAGATGAGAATCGTCCACATGGAACCGTCATTCACCGTCAGGGTATGCGGTTCAACAGCTGCACTAGAAGATTCACTTAACATATGCGTGACAAAGAAAGGTAAAATGAATAGCACGCTCAAAAGTCTCAATGTATGAAAAATCGTGACAAGCGCACTATTTCCATTTAATGATTCACTTACGGCGATCATTGCAGATAGACCCCCTGGGGAACTGCCCACAAGACTCGTTGTTTTGTCTATTGACGTCATTTTTGATATGTACAACCCGATCATCAAACTTACAAAAATCATAAAAAGCGAGAGTATCGTATAAGGTACCAGATAGGGAACAATGTATGTAAAGGTGTGAGAAGAAAAAGTAAGCCCGATTTGGATACCAAGCAGTGTAAATGCAAGGTCCCTGGCCCCTGGCAGCACCTTCGATTCAGCTTTTCCAAAAAATTTCATAAAAATAATGGTAGTGACAGGCCCTAAAATCCAGGGAATAGGCACGTGTAATAAGGAAAAAAGCCAACCGCCCAACCAAGCAATCGAATAGGTGAGATACATGGAGCGACTCTTCAACAACTTCCCTCCTTTCAAAAAATCAGTGCCTATTACTATAATGAAATGTCATTATGGACTAGTGGTTTTAGGGAGACGACGCGATATAGAAGAAATATATTCATATACAGGTGCGGTGATGATCGCAAGCGGAACGACTAAAATCGGGAAGATCTCCACTCAGACCAATCTATCTGGAAGATGAAGAATCCTTTCCCTTATGGATTACTGACCGAATTGCACAACCCCTTGCAATTGGAGAAAAGCCGCTTCCTTTTATAAGGATAGCGGCTTAATCTTTCCTATTCAAAATTCCATGTTCAATCATATTAAACAATTGAGTGGCCATAACCTGGACACCCATTTTTTGACGATTTGGAAATAGAATCGAATGGAAAATCAAGTCACCAATCAGTCCTTCATCCGCTTCTGTTTCCCATATCTTCTGCTCTTTCGCTTCCCGGATCCATACCATCATCTCTTCATAAGTAATCATCAGATCCTCATGCAGTTCTTTTTTGTAAAACATCGCTAAATTTTTATCACTGGATTGCAGTTCACGTATCATTTGATCGATATGATGAATTTGTGCATGTTCCAATAAAACAAGGAGGAGTTGATATAACTTGTCATTCGGTGGATCATCCAAAGGGATGTCCTTTATTTTTCGACCCATTTCGTCCATCATAGCCTTCATATATGCAAGGATGAGCTCATCTTTATTGTCATAATATTCATAGAGAGTACTTCGACTTACTTCTAACATCACGGCCAGCTTCTTGAAGTGAACGCCTTTGATCCCTTCCTCACGTAAAACTTCACCTGTGACCGTCATGATTTCTTCTTTCGACAATATCCGTTTTCTACCCAAAGCTGTTCCTCCTCATCCCTCTTCTATTATAGCATGAGAGGAGCTGCCTATCTATTTTCTAAATCTGTGTTTCATTCAAACATATAGGTCAGATAACCATACCCTTTCTGCTCCATTTCACCTTTTGGAATAAATTCGAGAGCGGCCGAGTTGATACAGTATCGAAGACCACCTTGCTCCCTAGGCCCATCATCGAATAAATGACCTAAATGAGAATCCGCACTGTCACTCCTTACCTCTGTCCGGAACATACCATGAGAGGTATCAACTTCTTCTTTCACCTGTTGTTTTTCAATCGGTTTTGTGAAGCTCGGCCAGCCACATCCCGCATCATATTTGTCTTTAGAACTGAATAGCGGCTCTTTGGAAACAATATCTACGTAAATACCTTCTTCCTCATAGTCATGATAGTCGTTTTGAAAAGGACGTTCTGTCGCATTCTCCTGAGTCACTTTATATTGTACATCAGTCAGACGTTTTTTAAGCTCTTCCTGGTTTTTTGGATAGCTCCAGCGATCTTTGATGAAATCTGCTCGTCCGGATCCTTTCTTATACCGCTTATAATGAAAAGCGTTCTTTTTATAATAGTCTTGATGTTTGTCCTCTGCTGGGTAAAAAGTTTCTGCTGGTAAGACTTCAGTGACAATCGGTTTTTTAAAGATTCCGGAATTCTCTACTTGTTTTTTGCTTTCTTCAGCTATCTCTCTCTGTTGTTCGCTATGGTAATAGATTGCTGTTGTATAGGACTTCCCTCGATCAGCAAACTGTCCACCGGCATCCGTAGGATCGATTTGCTTCCAAAAGAGGTCCACAAGTCGTTCATATGGAAAGATTGAAGGGGCGTATGTGATCTGAACCGCTTCCCGGTGTCCAGTGGTTTCAGTAATGACTTGTCTATAAGTCGGGTTCTCTGTATGTCCACCGGTATAACCAGATACAATCGACTCAATGCCGGGCCTTTCATCGAAGGGCTCGACCATACACCAAAAACACCCGCCTGCGAATGTTGCCGTTTCTAATTGTTGTTGATTCATATTAAAACCTCCTCAAACGTAGGTTCTTCCTTTTATTATAGTTCATGTTCCTATTCTTGCTAATTCGCAAAAAAAAATCAAGCTACATGCACAGCCTAAATGTATAACCTGGGCTGTGATGCACCTTGACTTCTATTTTTCGATTGTCGGGAACTGGCTATACTGCTTGATTCCCTATCCCCAGAAATAGACTCTAGCTCTTCATCGGCTGAAGTCTCCTCTTCATCCGGTTCATTCATGATTTTCATCATATTGATCATTGCTGGAATATTCTTAAGCATTGGACCATATTGCTGCATCATTGGTGCAGCTGACTGCATTGCTTTCAATGCAGTTTGCATATGACCAAGCCATCCGGCACCTCCAGCTTTAGCTGCATTACCTGCTGCGCCCAAAACATTCGTGCCTAAACCTGAACCCCCTCCGAAGAAACCCGGAGTTCCAAGACCAGCGTTCCCCCACATCCCTGGAGCCCCAAAACCGCTGAGTCCCCCTCCTCCTGCATTCATGAATGGAGCGATGGACCTCATCATATTTTGAGGAGCTGCTGCTTGTTGAAAACCAGGAAATTGACCCATGGGAGGGAATGGTGGTTGACCTGTCGGAAACATAAAAACCCCTCCGAAACATTAGAATACTGTAGCATATGCCTGATTTTTCAACTGGTATGGGCGCTTCCCTCATCAGGTTTTGTGGGCAACCGCCAATCCACTGGCTTTTCACCGATGTCCATTAAAAATTGATTGGCTTTTGAAAAAGGACGGCTCCCGAAGAACCCTTTATGAGCAGCAAAAGGACTCGGATGTGAGGAAGTAAGGACCAAATGTTTACTTGTGTCTATCGAAGCCCCTTTTTTTTGCGCTTGTTTTCCCCATAGGAGGAAAACAAGCGGTCGCTCCCTTCGGTTCAAAGTTTCTATGACAGCATCCGTGAATTTCTCCCACCCGAGTCCTTTATGAGAATGCGCCTGGTGTGCTCTTACCGTCAACACATTATTAAGTAACAATACTCCCTCTTTGGCCCAATGAAGCAGATGGCCATGCTCAGGAGTCGGAAGGTCCAGATCATCTTCCAGTTCTTTATAAATATTCCTAAGAGAAGGTGGTATCTTCACCCCGGGCTGTACCGAGAAACTGAAGCCGTGCGCCTGTCCCTTTCCATGGTACGGGTCCTGCCCGATAATGACCACCTTCGTCTCACTGAAAGAGGTAGCCTGAAGCGCAGAGAAAATTTCATACATATTCGGATAGACGGTTTCATTCTGATATTCTTCTTTAAGTTTTTCTCGTAACCGAAGGTAATAAGGCTTTTCAAATTCTTCTTTCACGTGGAAATCCCAGTCATTATTTAATATCTTAATCATGCACACCTTCCTTCTGAAAAGACTGATTATATTTCCTATTTATTCGTGTTGATATTTCCCGGGCAAGCGCAAGATATGACAGGCCTCCATCCAAAGCGACGTCAGTAAATGACAGATAATAGCGAGAGTCCTCGATAGTTGTGAAAAATCGCTTAGCTTTTTGCGGATGATAGGCGCTTAATATTGATTTCCGAATATAACTGGGGAATATTGCTTCAAAACCCCCTGACTTTTAACCGGAAATTCACTGAAATACAAATGCGACCGTTGAACCTTTCGGGCCGGAATCAATCTGCAATTTCGCCGGTATTTCTTCTTTCAATTGAGGCACATGAGAAATGATGCCCAGCATCCTGTTTCCATCCTGCAAACTGCGGAGGCAACCGATGGCTTGCTCCAGCGATAGTTCATCCAACGTTCCAAATCCTTCATCGATGAATAATGTATCAAGCTGGACCCCGCCAGCATGGGATTGAACAACATCAGCCATACCTAAAGCAAGACTTAGAGAAGCTTTGAATCCCTCCCCGCCTGAGAGTGTTCTTACCGAGCGCTGTTGACCTGTATGGTGATCAATCACTTCCAGATCGAGTCCGCTTTGTGCTCCTCTTTTTGCAACAGCATCACTCCGTATAAGCTGGTAGCGGTGGTCAGTCATTTGATCTAAACGCAGATTAGCCTGTACCAATATTTCATCCAGAAATGAAGCTAGGACATAGCGTTCCAATGATAGACGAAGATGATTATCCCCACTGGCGAGCTGTGATAATTCTGCAATATCATAATACTGTGCTGCCAATTCACCCTGGTCTTCCACAAGAGTAGCTACGTTATCTTGGATGGTGTGGTTTTGTCGCAAGGAAATATTCATTTCATTCAATTTTTCCTGTTGGGTGGTCAAGGTCTCATAAATGTCCTTCCATTCTTGTTCAATCTCTTTAATATCAGGTTTTGATTGATGCTCCAGTTTCCTGTCAAGTTCGCTCAATCGTGCAGCAACAAGGTCAATCCGCTTTTGGTAAACTTCTATTTTACTAGTTAAATCCTCTACTTCTTCTGTGGATTTAAGTGCTTTACGATATGATTCTACGGACGTAAAGGAAAATTGAACAAGCGTTTGATCAAATTCCTCTTCTCTTTGAGCCAGTGCCGTTTCAGCTTCTTGCAAATACTTGTCTCCCTCATTCACCATTGTCTGCATTTGATGAAATTCATCGCGTTTGTTTGTATATGATTTTTGTATTTCTTCCCAATCTTTCAATGCCTTTCGATATGCCTTCTCTTTATTTTTCACTTCGTCAGTGAGGACCTGTACATCCGTGGAGGAGAATGGATATTTTTCCTTCATCGTTTTATGATCGGATTCCAATGTAGTCAATTCCTGCTGTTTCTCATGAAATTCGTTACGGACCTTTTCAATGTTAACTTGGAGTTGTTGTTCCTTCTCCTCCAGATCATCCAATTGCTTAACTGCAGAGGAAATATCATTCGCTTTTTTCTCAAGCTCCTGACTGACTTTTTCCAACTCATTCAACTCTTTTTGACATTGCTTCATGGCTGTTGAGATTGCTTCATCATTCAAGTCTTCAACATGCTCTGCCAAATCTCTATACACTTTCTCGGTAATTTGCCTTTGGCTCTCTCCATCAGACTTCACTTTCACCGCATTGTCCTGAGCCTTTTGATACTCACGATCCGCCTTTTCGAACGTATGCTTTAAGTTCTCCAGCGCCTCCTCATCAATGATATTAGAAGGCCTTTCCGCATGAAAAGGGTGTTCTTTTGATCCACAGACAGGGCAGTGATCACCTGGCTCCAACTGCAAGGATAATGTGTATGCGTGATGTTTTCTGATTTCTTCTAAGGCAACTTCGTAAGCTTTTTTTGAATCTTCCTGTTTCTTTTTAATCTGTTGGAAGTGCTTCATGAATGTTTGATAATTCACGCGCAATTTTTTCAACTTTCCCCACTCTTCATCTAATTGACCAAGGCTCTGCATTCTGGTTTGAAGTCTTTGACGTTCTTCTTTTTTCTCAAATTGAGCTTGAGCAACCGTTCGCTCTTCCGCAGTCTTTGATCTCAGTTCTTTTTTCCTCTTTACGAGCTGTGCCTGCTCCGCCTGAAGTGATTCTGAATGCTTTTTCTTCTCTTCCGTAACTTTTTCAGCATGGTTAAGCTTATTTGCCAATTGAAGAAATTCATCCAGCTTGTTTTTTTCTTCAACTTTTTTATCCCATTCTACTTTTAACTGCTGCCGCTCTTCCTCTTTTTCCATTTCTGCTCTATATTTGTTTTCAAGCTCTTCGAAATCAGCTTTTACTTGAACTAATCTTTCCTCTTTTTCTTTCTGTTTCTTTTTCCACTGATTGAACTCCTGTTTACGCTCTTCGTATTGTTTTTCATAAGGGAAAACTTCTGCAGCGTTGTTCGCTAAGGAAACATCATGCTTTAATCGATCGATATGCTTCCTGTTTTCATCGAGCTCAGATTTCTCTTTAAGTAATGCATCCCTTTCCTCAAAAAGTTCAGCGGTTTGCTTCATTTCATAAAGCTGTTTTTGTAACTTGTCTGATTTTCGTCTTATATGATCTAAGTGTTCCTTTTCTTCTGAAACCAGCTTTTCTTGAGAGTCAATCCGTTGTTTAAGGCGTTCCCTTATTTTAGAGAGGTCTTCATTTTCTACTGCATGGTCACTGTCCATTCCCCACTGAATTTTGTTGATCTCCTGCTCAATTTTCCATTCGAATTGCTGAATTTCTTTTTCCAATTCTTTAGAATGTTTTTTGAAATAGTCCGTGAGTTGAGAGAAAAACTCCGTTTTAAATATTCTTTGTAGTATTTCTTCCCGCTCTTTACTATTTTCAGAGATGAGTTTCCGGAATTCCCCTTGTGGGATCATGATCATTTTTCTAAACTGTTCGTAATCAAGTCCCATGATCTCTTCAATATGCTCATTCACTTCTTTTATTTTAGAAGCAATCAGCTTTTCTGAATTCTCATGTGCCATATATAATTCTGCACGTGCCGGTTCTTCTTTCCAGCCCTCTCCCCGTTCTTTCTTCTTCTGTTGTTTAGGCATACGGACTACACGATACATTTTGCCGCGTAATTCGAATTGAAAATCTACATATGTAGGTTCGTCTGGATGGGCAAAATGACTTCGCATAGTATCCTGATCACGATCACTTCCGCTTGCACGACCATATAACGCGAAACACATCGCGTCGAAGATCGTAGTTTTACCTGCTCCAGTCGGACCTGTAATCAGAAAAATCGTTTCCTCGCCTAATAAGGTGAAATCTACGGTCTGTTTATCCCGGTATGGGCCGAATGCGCCCATGGTTATAGATAGAGCTTTCACCTTATTGCCCCCTTTCTTTTTCTTTTATGTGATGTACAGCTTTTTCAATCAGCTCTCTACGTGCATCGGGCAGTTGAGACCCTTTGATATCTTCATAAAAAGAAGCAAATAATTGATCATGAGATAATTTTTGTCTTTCTTTCATTTGATTCAATTCATCCAAATGAGGATTCGTCATTGATTTACGTCTCTCCAAGTGAAGGATGTTTGGATATATTTGACGGAGTTTGCCCATTGGATCGACCAATTGTCCATCGTCCAATAGACGGATATGAAGGTAATTTTCAGGGTTTTCAGCTGCGCCCCCTGCTAATAATTCCTCGAAATAACCTTCAATCACTTCGAAGTCGCGTTGTGGAGTCAGAGGTATTTGTTGAATCTCATTATTTCCTGCCTCATCCATTTCTACAATGGTCACTGATTTTTGATGGTTCACTTCAGAAAAAGAATATTTTAAAATAGAACCGCTGTACCGCACCCACTCGCGAGTGACACGCTGGGGTTGATGAAGGTGTCCAAGAGCGACGTAGTGGAAGTCTTTATATAAATTCGCATCTACATATGGACTCCCCCCGATCATAGAAAGACGCTCTTCTGACTCTGATTCCATGCCCCCAGCCAGAAAAGCATGGCCGATCCATACATGCCTCTCTTTCATATCAAAGCGGTTTTGGATGTCCTGTACCAGCTTATTCGCTGCCTGGTGATGGGATTTAATTTCATTGTCCTCAAAAACATAGGCCACTTCAGCAGGTTCTATGTAAGGAATCAGGTGGAAATGTACCGGCCCGTGTTCATCGTAAAGAGTTACTGGTTGACGTTCTTTCTTTAATTTTGTATCTAAGAATAAACCTTGCTTACGAAAGAGCTCACTGCCGAATTGGAGTCGATCCGGGCTATCATGATTACCGGAAATAGCCAGGACCGGAATTTGAAAATCATTGATCAATGTGATCAATGTATCATTCAGTAATTCTACCGCTTGTTTCGGTGGAATGGATCGGTCATATAAATCCCCTGCAATAAGAATAGCATCAGGCTTTTCTTCTTTTACGATTTGGATAAACTGTTGCAGAATAGACCTTTGATCTTCTGTCATATGTACATAATTGACAATTTTCCCCAAATGCCAATCTGCTGTATGCAATAGTTTCATTTTTACACCTCTCCTCATTCAGTCCTCTTCCATTTTATACATTTCATAGAGCCGGTCGAAAGCAGAAAGCGCACTTGGAAAGGGAGCATTCCACTCTAAATAGCGACTGATCTCATCGTAAGTTTTGGCTTGTTTCGGAAAGCTGTGATCTCCGAACATCCACTCGGCTAATTGCTTTTCTTCATCATCTGTGCGATTTCCACGGTAACGCATCATATAATGATAAAAAGATCTCATCGTAATTTTCCCCCTCGGTTATATCTATCTTAGTTTTATCACGATAAACTCGTATCATCAAAAGGTAAGAATCCATTTCTAAAGAAAAAGAACCCTCTATATAAGAGGATTCTTCTATTAATCTGATTCCATGAATTCACGGTGATTTTTAATTTTTTTCCGGTAAACGATCCTCGATAAAACGATACTGATTTCATATAAAATGATCAATGGTCCAGCAACCACCAGCTGAAGAATGAAATCTGGCGGGGAGATGATGGTACCAATGATAATTAGTACGAAATAGGCATATTTTCTGACTTTCACTAAAAAGACAGGATTAACGATACCAAGACTGGTCAAAAACATCGTTAAAATAGGAATCTCAAAAAGTACTGCAAAAGGAATCGTCACTCTGAACAGGAAACGGAAATAACGTTCGACCGTGTAAATTTCATTGAACATTCCATCGTTCAAGGACAAAAGAAACGGCAGGATCAACTGGACGAATATGACATATCCGAATGTTAATCCACCTAAAAACAACAGGAAAATGGCAGGAATATAGGATAGGGAAACCCGCCTCTCCTTAGGTGTCAAAGCTGGTTTGATAAATAACCATAACTGCAGGGCTAGAATTGGTAATGTACCTATGATGGCCACAATACTTGCAATCGTAAAGATGATCCAAATGATTTCCCCAGGACTTGTCATATTCAATTCAAAAGGAAGATCTTTAATGAAGAAGGTTTGGATTTGTTCGACATAAAGGAAACCTGCAATGAAAAATAGAATGAAGAATGCAAGTGTCCAAATGACCCTTTTCCTTAATTCACTTAAATGGTCCGTTACGTTCATCTCAATATCTTCTGTTATTCTTTCTTCCGACATGCATTCACCTCCAGGCCTTGATGAGCCTGACAAAAAGAAGATGTAAGGGGCGTCCCTTACACCTTCTTTATTCATTTATTCTTTGTTTTTCTTCTCAGTCTTATTGCTTTCATCATCAGACATTATGTCTCCTGTGGCTTTTTTGAATTCTTTCAAAGAGCTGCCGAAAGCTTTTCCGATTTCAGGCAGTTTTGAAGGGCCGAAGACGACAAGTGCGATGATCAGAATTAAAATAAGACCTGGGACACCGATGCTTGATAACATGGTTGATCACTCCATCTGTTATGTGTTCAAAAACTTCACTATGTTATTTCTCCGTCTTTTCTTCCTTGCTTTCATCTGTAAGATCGCGTGTTGAGTTTTTAAACTCTTTCAACGTATCTCCCGCTGCTTTACCGATTTCCGGTAATTTTTTCGGTCCGAAAATGACTAGAGCAATGGTCAAAATCAAAATCAGTCCTGGTATTCCGATACTTGACAGCATGTGAATTCACCGCCTTTTAATGGTTCTATTGACTATTATACAAGAGTAGCATGCAAATTAAAACATGGCCCCTGTTGTTCTGGAAATGCCTGTTTCTTTCCTATCATACCACGTCCGCCCAAGCCATGTCTCTATTTGCCCCCATTTTCCAATAATTCTTCAGCACGCTTATATTCTTCGGGCGTATTCATATTAAAGAAATGGGAGGAAAGGGTACATTCAGGTATATCTTGTATCTCCTCCAGAAAATAGGTGTTGATCTGGTCCAGGAACCCTGCAACTTTACGGTCACCGCGTTCGAGGTATTTCGTCAATTCTGGTAAAATACGGCGGTTATAGAGTCCTGATAGTGGATGTATCCGTCCTTCAAAAACCGGAATAATTGCATCTCTATCTGACCTTTCCAGACTTAGAAGAGAATGATAAACCTCAGCACTGATAAAAGGGGTATCTGAAGCAGTCACAAGGAACCACTCTTCCTCCCGGTCCTTCATGACAGCATGAATCCCCCCAAGAGGCCCTGCGTCTTTGAAGCGATCTTCAACAATAGGATATGACAAACGGGACTCCTGCTCATTCTGATTGATGACAATTCGAGGAGTCAGGCTCGAAAGTATTGATGCAATCCGATCAAGAACTCGTTGTTCACCTAAAAGTAAATCCGCTTTATCTCTTCCCATCCGTGTCGAGCCGCCTCCGTTTAGGACAACCCCGCAAATTTTGGCAGGCATCAAGAAGTCTTCCTGTCATAGGTTCTGAAATAGTAATCGTATGGGTTCTTCTCGTCTTTCTTCCCTTTTGTTTCTGAGATGAGTTCCCACTCTGCTTCATTGTACCCCGGGAAGTACGTATCCCCTTCAAACTCATCATCGATCAAAGTTAAATACATCCGGTCGGCATAAGGAAGCATTTTCTCAAAAAGTACGCTGCCTCCGATGACGAACCATTCTCTTTCCGGCTCGTCCCTTTCCAACTGCACAATTTCATCAATAGAATGAATCACTGTGCAGCCTTCACGGTCATAATCATCATTATGAGTAATGACAATATGTTCACGCTCTGGCAGCGGCTTTCCGAAAGATTCAAATGTTTTTCTTCCCATGATGATTGTCTTGCCCCAAGTCATATCCTTGAAGAACTTAAAATCATTCGGGATATGCCATGGGAGATCGTTATCCTTCCCGATCAAACGGTTTCGGTCCATTGCAAAAATAAAAGAAATCATCTTTTCATCTCCTTCCCCTTCACTTTTTATACAGCAACAGGCGCTTTGATGCTCGGATGAGGATCGTAGCCTTCCACTTTAATATCCTCTAAATCGAAATCAAAAACACTCTTTTTTTCTTGATTCAATAATAATTCCGGGAGTGAACCGGGTTCACGTGAGAGTTGTTCTTTAATTTGCTTCGTATGGTTGCTGTAAATGTGAGCATCACCAAGTGTATGAATGAATTCTCCCACACCAAGGCCACACTCATGGGCAATCAAGTGGGTAAGTAAGGCATAACTCGCTATATTAAAGGGTACTCCAAGGAAGATGTCTCCACTTCTCTGATACAGTTGACAAGAGAGCTTCCCATCAGCCACGTAAAATTGAAAAAGAGCGTGACACGGAGGCAGAGCCATATTTGATGGTACATCTTCAGGGTTCCAAGCCGTCACGATATGCCTTCTTGAATCAGGATTATGTTTAATACTTTCAATCACATTTTTCAATTGATCGATCGTATCTCCCCGGCTTGTCTGCCAATGGCGCCATTGTTTTCCATAAACCGCTCCCAAATCACCAAATTCATCAGCAAAGCGGTCATCCTCCAAAATCTTCTGTTTGAAAATCATCATCTGTTCATCATAAACGGCTTTAAATTCCTGATCCTGCTGACTGCGCCGGCCAAAATCTGTCATATCCGGCCCCACGTATTCCTCACTTTCCACCCATCTCTGGAATGCCCATTCGTTCCAAATGTTGTTGTTGTGCTGAAGGAGATAGCGGATATTCGTATCTCCTTTGAGAAACCAAAGCAGCTCGCTTGCGATCAGTTTGAAGGGCACGCGCTTTGTTGTCATCAAAGGAAACCCCTCTTCTAAATTGAATCGCATTTGGTGACCGAATACTGAATAGGTCCCTGTCCCGGTCCGGTCATGTTTTTCAGCCCCTGTTTGCATGACATGCTTGCACAAGTCCAAATAGGCTTGTTCATTTTTAGTCATAGCCATTCTCCTCTATGCTGTATTTTTTATTCTGTTCGCGATTAAACTCCTTTAAAAATTCAACCATGAAAGCATGTCGATGCTCTGCCTCCAGTTTTCCACTATCTGTATTCATCAACTCACAAAGCTTTAGTAGTTTTTCTTCGAAGTGGCCAATCGAATGTCCTTTTTTATCATCTGGATTATAAACAGGCTGATTTCGGGCGCCACCATAGGCAAACGTTCTGGCGATTCCGACAGCCCCGATCGCATCCAAACGATCTGCATCCTGGACGATTTCCCCCATCAGCGTCATCGGCTTTTTACCTTTACTAAATGACACCGTCTCAATAGCCCCGTTAATGTGGTCGATGTTTTCATCAGTGAAAAGCAGCCCTTGTAATAGTTGGGTTCTTTCTGCCAGGGCCGTTTCAGGGTTTACAAACAGCTTTGGATCACCGACGTCATGAAGCCAGCCGGCGACTTCACACAAGAAACGATCAGCCCCTTCATCTTCAGCTATTTTATCTGCCCAGCGGGCTACACGTGCCATATGTTCAAAGTCATGCCCTGTGGAATCTTTCCCGAACTTAGCTTTTACGAATTTGCGGATTTCATCTCTTATAATATTTTTGTTCATGTTCCCTCCTGAAAATTAAACAAATCCATTTGTCTGGGGTTTAAATCTTCATAATGAACATTCAGTATTTCTTGCATTTGTTTGGCATTATCCGCTGCGTCACCTCCGGAATTATTATTGAAAAGCATGGTGATTTCCGGCGTATCTTTTTTCAATTCTTTGATTTTACCAGCCCATTCTGTAAGCTCTTCTTCATTATAACGATACAAAAACCTCACCTCACGCCAGTCTTTTCGTCCATTCTTATTCCATCCGTGAATATTCCTGCCATGAAAACGCACTAAGGTTTTCTCAGGATGAGTAGGGATAAGTACTCGAGGGACGGATCCCTCACCAGCCTGAGGTTCATCGCAAATACTATGAATCCATTTTTGATCTTTCATGAATGTTATTGTCTGTTCCCTATAGGAAGGCTGAAACCATGTTCGATTCCGGAACTCTAAAGCGATCGGGTAATCTTCCATCCATTCACGAATATAGCGGAGTTTCCGGATGTTTTCCTTTTTAACATCAAACCATGGAGGAAACTGGAAAAGCAGTGCATTCACTTGCCCAGCTTCCCAGACGGGTTGAATCGATTCTTCGTATCGTTTTATTAAATCACGGGCTTCCTGGACGGATCGTGATTCGCGGTCATGGCCAGTCAGCTGCTGAAACGCTTTGATGACAAAGGAGAAAGACGCGGGTGTCTGCTTCAACCAATTCTGATAGTGAGTCACAGGCTGAATTGCATAAAAAGCAGTATCCACTTCTACAACAGGAAAGTGTGAAGCATATTCTGAAAGCTTATTCTGCTGTTTTACTTTATCCGCATATAGGGAAGGATGGTCCCCCCATCCAGTCAAACCAATCTGAACAGTCACACTATTTCCTCCTTCTTCATATGTATCCATACCATAAACATTGTAGCAAAAGCCATCCACCCATGACCAACAAGAATATTAGAAAAGCCCTTTGATGACCCCTTCTTCTGTGATATCCATGTTGAGAGCTGCTGGGTACTTTGGTAAACCGGGCATTGTCATCACATCACCTGTGAGAGCGACGATAAATCCTGCTCCTACTGAAGGGTGGAACTCCTTGACTGTAATCGTGAAGTCTTTTGGGCGCCCCAGTTTTTCAGGTCTATCAGAAAGTGAGTATTGTGTTTTCGCCATACAAACAGGCAAGTTTCCATAACCCAATTGTTCCATTTGAACCATTTGCTTACTTGCTTTACTGGAGAATTCGACACCCCCAGCACCGTATATTTTCTTTGCGATTTTGTTGATTTTCAATTCGATTGGATCATCCAATTCATAAGAATAGTGAAGGGATGTAGTTTTTGCTTCACAGAGACGAACGACTTTCCCCGCTAAATCAAGTCCCCCCTGGCCTCCTTCAGCAAAAACATCGACTACCGATACCTCCACGCTATGTTTTTCACACCACTTTGTCAGGAAGTCTATTTCTTCCTGGGTATCTGCAGGGAACTTATTGACTGCTACAATAAATGGCAGCTGGAATTGCTCTATTGTTTCGATATGTTTCTTTAAGTTTTCCATTCCTTTATTCAGTGCCTCAAGGTCTTGTGAGTTAAGTTGGTCTTTCTTTAATCCTCCATGCATTTTCAATGCGCGGATGGTAGCAACGATCACCACGGCATCCGGTTCCAGGCCTGCTGCTCTTGTTTTGATATTTAAAAATTTTTCTGCACCTAAATCTGCACCGAACCCTGCTTCAGTAACAACGTAATCTCCTAATTTCGAAGCAAGTTTAGTAGCCATAACACTATTACAGCCATGAGCGATATTAGCAAAAGGACCTCCATGGATAAGCGCCGGGGTGTTCTCTAAGGTTTGAACTAAATTCGGCTTGATGGCGTCTTTTAACAAAAGAGTCAAGGCTCCTTCAAAACCTAACTGCTCAACATTAACTGGTTGTTTTTCATATGTATAACCAATGACGATTTTACCGATACGCCTTTTCATGTCTTGTAAATTTGCAGCAAGGCAAAGGATAGCCATCAGTTCCGAGGCGACCGTAATATTGAAGCCATCCTGCCTCGGAATTCCTTTGCCTGGACCGCCTAGACCGACGACGACTTCTCTCAATGCACGATCGTTTATGTCCATGACGCGTTTCCACCCTATTCGACGGGGATCAATGTGCATTTCATTGCCATGTTGGATATGATTATCAATAAAAGCCGCAAGAGCATTGTTTGCAGATGTGATTGCATGGATGTCTCCAGTGAAATGAAGATTGATTTCATCCATAGGTATGACCTGCGCATACCCTCCTCCAGCAGCTCCACCTTTGATCCCCATCGTTGGCCCGAGGGAGGGCTCCCTTAATGCTATAATCGCTTTTTTATTCAAGTGGTTCAATGCTTGCCCTAAACCGACTGTCACCGTTGATTTCCCTTCCCCTGCAGGTGTCGGGTTGATGGAGGTCGTCAAAATTACTTTCCCCGAAGGTCTATCGGAGAGTTTTTCCAATAAGTCAACAGAAAGCTTTGCTTTATAATGGCCGTATGGTTCCCAGTCATCTTCGGTCAATGAGAGTTTTTCTGCTATGTATCGGATAGGTTTCATTTGAGCCTGGCTTGCAATTTCAATATCGGATTTCATTTCAATGCACCCTTTCCTAATCAACTACTTATATTGTACCCCACTCGAGAGAAGAGAAATAGCCACGCCTGTAACAAAATTTCCGTCCATAAACTTTACTAAAGGCTTTGTTAAAGGCTGTTGTTGATTTTTTATGAGAGTTATTCAGTTATATGGCAGGATTCTTGAAGAATCAATTTCGAGATAATCAGGGCTCGTTGCCATGTGGACCATCAGGGTTTGGTAGGGAAGCAACCCATTCTGATATATGTGAGAAACGAATCCCCTTACTCAGGAGGATTGTCTTCCCCATCCTTGTGTTATAGTCGTGAAATGCTTCATATCAAGATCTCATGATCAGAATATCTTCCTCTACTTCCCTTAAGCTCATAGATGCTTATTCCGGAAGTCGTTTCGAGTACCTCATATGGTAAAGGGGCGGAGGGAAACGGTGAGACTCCTAACTTGAAAGCGGAAGTGCCTTGATCAGCGGCGTATGGACTGGACTTTCAAATGGAGTGGGATGTGCGGGTCAGCTGAGACCCCACAGGGCGATGTAAGACCACTGAAGAACTGCAACTTTCTGAGTTATGCATCAAAGTAAATCACTCTTTTCAGATAGGCCTCGTTGCTTCCACGAGGAGCGTTCGGGGGTGACGCCTGCGGGAACAGCGCGAGCCGAAGATCCACTTGGTCAAGTGATCTTCTTGACCAAGTTAGCTGAGGCCGTGCCCGCGGCAAGCATCCACCGACAAGCGATTCGTGAGAAGCAACAACAAGCTTTAAAAACTCCCTCTGGATTGAGGAGGGTTTTTCAGTGGCCTCGACGAAGTAAAGTGCGAGGAGGCTCAGCGCGCCCGCCCCATGGAACGCGAACCTTTTCCCGCAGCCCCTAAACTCTCACTGAAGTCTCGAAACTGAGTCATACACAATAATGAGCTTATAACAAAAAATCAACACTGAAATTTACCAGAGCCTTACTAAAAAATATAGTCAGAATGTTGACGCTCTTTTTTGATTACGGTATATTATTACTAAGCAAATAACGTGATCGGAATCATAAATGACAGGTGTTTTTCCCATAGAAGTGCTCCGGAATTTATTTTTCCGCCGCATGGCTATGGGAATTTTTAATTCCATCAGTTATTTGTAATTTTCCACGTTTTACGTGAAAGCTTTAGGAGGATCTTATTATGCAAAATGGTACAGTAAAATGGTTTAACGCAGAAAAAGGATACGGTTTCATCCAGGTCGAAGGTGGAAACGACGTATTCGTTCACTTCTCTGCCATCGAAGAAGAAGGTTTTAAATCACTGGAAGAAGGTCAAACCGTAACTTTCGAAATTATAGAAGGCGACCGCGGCCCTCAAGCTGCCAACGTTGTGAAAGAATAAATAAAATCCTGAAGCAACCTCGAAGGAGGTTGCTTTTTTCTTTGAAAATCAGGTCTACCTTGCAAACTGCTTCATTCCATCGTATAATTTAGGGCTGTTGGTTTGAATTACCCGCGGTTCGAAACCTCCCGCGACATCAAAACTAAGGAGGAAATTTAAAAATGGCCAATGAATGGTTATGGATATTATTCGCTATTATCAATTTCGGATTATTATTAGGTGTTTACAAAATATTCGGTAAACAGGGTCTGTTCGTCTGGATTGGGATGTCTACGGTTATTGCGAACATTCAAGTCGTAAAAACTGTGGAAATATTCGGTCTGAATGCTACACTTGGCAATATTGTTTATGGTACAGCATTTTTAGCTACAGATATATTGAATGAGAAATATGGCAAGAAGGATGCTCGAAAAGCTGTTTGGATGGGTTTTACCACATTGATTATCCTGACTGTCATCATGCAAATGGCATTGCAGTTTACGCCTGGAGAGAGCGATATCGCCCAGCCTGCCTTAGAAACTTTATTCGGAATTGTACCCCGTATTGCGCTTGGAAGTATGATCGCTTACATCATCAGTCAATATTTTGATGTATGGCTTTATTCCCGATTGAAGCAACTCTTCCCGGGTGATGGTTCCTTATGGATCAGAAATAATGGAAGTACAATGATAAGTCAACTGCTGGATACAAGTATTTTTTGTTTAATTGCTTTTTACGGCCTTTACCCAATGAACGTGTGGATTGAAATTTTTGTTACCACTTATATCATTAAGTTTATCGTTGCTGCATTGGACACACCGTTCTTTTATGCAGCCAAAAAAATACAGCATTCAGAATAAGGGGGCATTGTCGTGATTGAAGTCTATACAGATGCAGCGTGCAGCGGAGAACCGGGATTAAGTGCAGCCGGAATCGTCATCAAGCACCAGCAAACCATCCATGAATATCAATACTTCTTAGGAACCTGGACAAATCACGAGGCAGAATTTTTGGCGATTATCCGGGCGTTGGAAATCTGTCAAGAACAGTTCCCCGGTGAAATCCTCTCCATCCGTTCCGATTCTAAAGTAGCGGTGGATACAATGGAAAATAACTTTACGAAGAATGTGAAATTCTCTCCTTTATTTGAACGTATTCAATTATTACAACAAGCTTTTCCGTATGTATTCTATAAATGGATTCCTGATAAGCAAAATAAAAATGCTGACCGCCTTGCAAGGAAGTGTCTGCAAAAAACACAAAACCCAGACCAAAGATGAGCTGGGTTTTGTTATCCACTTGATGCGGAGTATAAACGCTTTTCTATGGATTGATAAGCTTGGCGTTTACTGTTGATATGTGGCTTTGCGATATGTTCCAAGACACTGATGAAAAAGCTGGGGTCGAATTTTTGTTGGACTTTCAACGTTGTACGGACAGCGATGATCGTTTTCCATTCTGTAGCATTCGTTGAATTTTTACCAAAATAGATGAACCGGACATCTTCATCACTTAACTTAAACCCTTTCGTCCACAAATCTTCAAGAAAATAGGCTAATGCATGCTTCTTATCCATAAGTCGCTCCTTACCGAATTCATGAGTAACTGCGTTTTCCCCTTTCAACTCCTAATATCCTATCACGTTCGTCGCTTTTACAACAATGGCATATAAGCTGTCCTTCTATTTTTTCGACATTTCTCATCATTTATCTCATCATATCAAAAAATAAAAGCCAGGTGGATTCACCTGGCTGAAAAAGTCCGTTCATATGCTTTTTTCTTTTCCACTTGAGAACGTCCAGCACTTTCTTTGATGACATCAATAACAGACTTCGCAGGTGTACACCCTATTTTAGCCAAAAGGTAAACCATCAAACCACTATACACAGCGACTACCATTAAAATGATCAATAGCATGTCGTTCTCACCTTTCTAATTGAAAATGATTTTCATTACTGATTAGATTATAGCAAAGCCATGGAGTCCACGCAACAATTATTAGAATATTCATACTCTCTTTTCGAGCGCCTGCTCTTCGGCTGGGATTCTTACAGCCAGAATGAGTAAATGAAAAAATGGAAAAACCACCGCAGTCATATAAGCATGGAACAAGAGAGGGATGATAAGCAGTTCAAAAAACACAATCACATAATTGGGGTGTTTTATATAGCGGTATATGCCTTTCCTTATCGGGGCTTCATCTGGCAATACTAAAATTCTTGTATTCCACCTTTTTCCTAAAGACTGAATACACCAGACCCTAAGTGCTTGCAGGATAATAAATGCACTAAACGCTAAGTAAAAAAAAGCCGTAAAGACATATGTTGTCCATAAAAATTCACCCATGAGACATAGGAAAAAAAGTGTATGGAGAAGAACGAAAAGAAAATAGTGGCCCTGCCCTGATTCGATAGCCCCTCGTTCAAGCATCCATTTCCTGTTCCGATCGGCTAATGCCAGCTCCCCTAACCTTTGGAAAATGAGAAAGGCGAAAATCATCCATAACAAGATATCCAATTCACATCCACTCCAAGCTTACAATTTCTGAACTGAACCCAGGACCAAGAGAAGTCATAATTGTTCTTGTTCCTTTTTCCAAATGTTTATTCATAGCCTCATGTAATACAAAATGGACGGTAGGTGAAGACATATTTCCATGATTCGCCAATATCTGCTTAGGAATCTCTAACACCCCTTCTTTTAGTTTGAAAACTTCTTCATATCCCTCTAATACTTTCCTACCTCCAGGGTGCGCGATGAGCAGAGGAAATTCGTCTATCGTCCATCCGTTTTGATGAACCACTTCTTCTGCATGGAGACTCCAGAACTCTTTGACAAGTCTTGGAATGCTTTTATTAAAGATTACTTCAAATCCCGAGTCCACTACCTTCCATCCCATTACATCAACGCTATGACGCTTTGTTCGTGAATTCGAGTTCAGAATGGCAGGCACGGCACCCGTACGCTGTTTTAATAATTGCGAATTATCTCCTGTAATAAGAACAGCTGAAGCGCCATCACCGAACAAAGCTGTTCCCACAAAATTACTTACACTGGAGTCATCCGGTTGGAAGGTGAGGCTGCATAATTCAACACAAACTACCAAGACGTTTTTTTCTGGGTTTCCCAACAGCCACTCATAAGCGCGTGCCACACCACTCGTCCCCCCAGCACACCCGAGTCCGAAAAGTGGTGTACGGGTGGTAGATTCACGAAAACCCAGTTCATTCATGATGTATGCATCTAAAGTAGGTGTGGAGATGCCGGTGGATGAAACGAAGAGTATATGATCAATCGATGCAGGAGAAATGTGCTGCTCCAACAACTCCTCATTAGATAGACAGGAACGGATCGCACCAATACTATATTGTAATGCTTTTTCATGGTACAGATCATTTCTCTCCTTTAATCCGTGTGGTTTATGAAACCACTTTAGAGGAGCAGCAAACTGTCTCTTATCGATTTCAGCATGTTCAAAAATCGGTAGCAGCCGTTTTTTTTCATTTCGTTTCAATGGAAAAAGGTCATAAACGAATTGCTGGATTGCTGCTTGGGGTAGTTGAAATCTGCAACTTTAATTCCAGTCGATAGTATGTATGGCATTGTTTTCCTCCTTTTTGTTAATATGCGCAGAAACCGGAGGAAATATGACTGTTATCGTAGGATAATGTGGTATGATTGTCCTAAGTCTATTGATGTCTTTTTATGGAGGGGATCCGTGTGTCATTATGTGAATCAATAACAGCTGTATTGAATGGAAGTGTAGATTCTGTACATAGCATCATGCCCTTTGAATTAACAATAGAAAAACCTTCTATTCTTCACGAACCTCAAAATAATAGCGAACTCGCTGTTTTAATAGGGATGACAGGTGATGTGACAGGCAAACTGATGATTGAAGGATCAAACTCAAGCTTCGGTTATGTTGGTGAGAAAATGTATGGCATGCCACTTGAAGGCGAAATGCTTTTTTCATTTACGGGAGAGCTCGCTAACATGATCGCCGGCCACTTAGCCACGAGTGTATCTGAACAAAGTCTTTCACTTGATATTACTCCCCCGACGGTCATTGAAGGGAATGCTGAAATTCACGGGTTCAAACGAGGTTTTCAAGTTCCTGTGAATCTCCAGGAAAATCATACTCTTCATCTCGTACTCATGATTGAAGAAAAACAAATGAAAGCTTAAAAGAAAGGTTCTATTAAATTTCAGTGTTGATTTTTTGATATGATCTCCCTATTGTGTAAAACCAGTTTCGAGGTCTTGTATGAGGTTATGGTTGGCTGGGAAACGGCTCGCTTTCCTAGCGGGGATGACGGCAAGCCTCCTCAAGCTCTGTGGGGTCTTATAACGTTTATAGGAGGGAAGAGAAAATCGTTGAGCTTAGCTTGACGGCTATGCGCTGTTTCCCAGCCAACCATACGTTTAGGAAGACTCTCAAAACTACATTTCAAGGAGAGCATTCATGGAGGAAACCCTGTAATTAAGCTTAAGATGTTTGATTCTCACTCAAATATGCCAGCATTTTTCGGACGAATTTAGAGAAAACGAATAGCAAGGGGCGCGGGGGATGCTTGCGCAGCACTCCTTCTGGAAAAGACGGATGATAGCGATTTTCTTTTATAAATTAAAGAAAATCACTCTTTTTAGATGGGCCATTGTTGATTCCACGATGAGCGGTCGGTGGTGACGCCTGCGGGAACAGCTCGAGCCGAAGATCCACTTGGTCAAGTGCTCTTCTTGACCAAGTTAGCTGAGGCCGTGCCCGCGGCAAGCATCCACCGACAAGCGATTCGTGAGAAGCAACAGCCACCTTTAACAAAGCCATATGAAAGAAGGCCATCCAGTATTGAATGGCCTTCTTTCATATGGTCTAGATCTGTGATACAAAAGAGCATGAATAACTCGCTTACTTCAATCAAAATCCATAAATCGTCATCCCACCGTCTACGAACAACGTCTGTCCCGTCATATAATTCCCCGCCTCTGATGCCAGGAAAACAGCAGCACCACTCAATTCCTCCAATTTTCCAATCCGATTGAGCGGTGTCCGATCGAGGATCAACTGAACATAGTCTTTATCTTGCAACAACTGTTCTGTTAATGACGTCGGGAAATACCACGGTCCGATGGCATTTACATTTATATTATACTTGCCCCATTCAACCGCCAAATTTTTTGTCATTTGAATGAGAGCGCTTTTGGTCATGGCGTAAACCACGCCCGTTCTAAGCGCTGTGTGGCCCCCAACAGATGAAATGTTGATGATTTTTCCTTGTTTTTCATCTTTCATAACCGAGCCTGCATATTGGGATAAAAAGAAAGAACTTTTCATATTCGTGGACACAATAGTATCCCACTCTTCTTCTGTTACATTCTCAGCTTCACTACGGATATTCATGCCGGCATTATTCACCCAAATGTCGAGGGATCTACCTCTTCTGATCGACTCGACTTCCTCCTTGATCTCTTCATACTGATTAATATTTTTACAAATCGTGTAGGCTTCTTGTCCCAGCCCTTCCACTTCTTCCTTAACCTTGGAAAGGTCCTTCTCATTCCTGGCTAATATGATGACGTCGGAACCAGCCTCTGCAAAAGCTAAAGTAATTGCCTTTCCGATCCCTTTCGTCCCTCCGGTGATCACTGATAATTTCTCATCTAACCTAAAACTTGGTAAGTACATAAGAGCCCCCTATTTTATTTGATGGAGTTTTCTTTAACTATTAATGATGAACGATCCTTCCATTTTCACAAACGAAGGAATTTTCTGTATATTATAACATTTTTGCTAATTCTTTACATTACAACAAGATTACAATAAAATTAGGACGTCAAGTATTCAAAGGGGGCATTTATATGAAAAAATGGTTGCTAGCGCTAGGTCTTACTAGTGTGCTTGTAGTAGCAGGATGTAATGGGGACTCTTCTGAAGAGAACACAAACGGGGACACAGACAATAACACAGAAGAGACTGATGAAAGTAAAGACAACAACGAGCAAAACGTTAAAAAAGACCTACTTAATGCTCAAATGGAACTAAAAAACACTTTCAAAGAATATCAATCGAAAATAGCTGGCTATCAAGCAGAAGTTTCTGCTGAGGAACCAGATGCTGAAGCAATCAAATCTGCAGGTGAAGAGGCTCAATCAGCAGCAAAAGAAGCTGCAGAAACTGCTAAGGGTTATACAGTTGAAACGGAACTGCCTGAGGAAATGAAAACACAGTTCGAAGATTCCTTGACTTCCCTTCAATCGTATTACGAAGAAGTTGCAAGTGCCTTGGAGGAAAATGCTGAAGAAGCTGACCTTTCAAAAGCAGAAGAAAAGTTCAAAAAATTCAATGATCAACTCGGACAACTCTATGAAGATGCAGGGCTGCTGGCACCTGACATGATGAAAGAGTTATCTTAATAAAATACGATTGCTCAAGCAAAAACCCCAACGGCTACTACCGTCGGGGTTTTTGCTTTGCTGTTTATATTACCAAATTTTCATGATTTTTTACAGAGGTAGATTTCCGAATCACTTACGAATTCTCTTCAGGAACTGCTGGGTTCTTTGGCGCTGAGTATTATGGAAGATTTGTTCAGGAGAACCCTCTTCAACAATTTCTCCTTGATCCATAAACAGCACACGATCAGCGACTTCCTCAGCAAATGACATTTCGTGGGTGACGACTACCATAGTCATCCCTTCTTCTGCTAATTCCTTCATTACATCAAGAACATCGCCGACAAGTTCAGGATCCAGAGCAGAAGTCGGCTCATCAAATAGAATCACTTCAACACCCGTAGCAAGGGCGCGGGCAATTCCTACACGCTGTTGCTGCCCGCCAGATAATTGATGCGGATAAACATTCAGTTTTTCCCCCAAACCGACTTTCGTCAGAATATCAGAAGCTCTTTTTTTTGCTTTACTTTTGGCTACTTTCTGCACAGTTACCGGCCCTTCCATCACGTTTTCCAGTGCAGTCAGGTGTGGAAAAAGATTATGGTTTTGAAAGACCATCCCGGTTTGCTTTCTGAATTCAACTATTTGTTTTTTCTGTATAGGTCGGGCGAAATTCATGAATCGAGAACCTATCGTAATTTCCCCTTCTTCAGGTGTTTCTAAAATATTCAATGTCCTAAGCAGCGTCGTTTTGCCGGACCCCGATGGCCCGATGACGACAACCACTTCTCCCCGGTCTACTTCCATATTGATGTCTTTTAACACATGCAAGTCCCCGAAATATTTGTTTAAGCTTTTGACTGTAATCATCGAATCCTCCTATTTTGCAACATATCTTTCTAATCTAGTTTCCACGCTGTCCTGGACAAAGGATAGTCCTACGCAAATAACCCAGTAGATCATAGCAGCTTCGGTATAAACGAGTAAAAATTCATAATTTTGCGCAGCGATTTCCTGTGCTTTCCTGAACATTTCTGTATAGGTGATCGTAGAAGCTAAAGAGGTATCCTTGATCAAGCCGATAAATGAATTGGATAAAGGTGGTATAGAAACTCTTGTCGCTTGAGGTAAAATCACCTTTCTTAAAGCTTGTAAATTCGTCATACCTATGGAGTGAGCTGCTTCCCATTGCCCTTTCGGTATAGACAGAATGGCAGCTCGGATGATTTCAGAATTATAAGCGCCCATATTCAGAGAAAATCCGATAATTGCAGAAAAAAGTGGATTGATGGTTACTCCCACGGAGGGCAAACCGAAAAATATGATGAACAATTGTACCAATAACGGAGTTCCACGGATGATGGAAACATAAATCCGTGCAATAACTTGGAGAACTTTCACACTGGAAAGCCTCATTAAAGCTGTAATTACTGCCAAAATAAGTCCAATGGCAAACGTTATCAAGGTCAATGGAATCGTATAATAGAAAGCCCCTTTCACCAAAGGGAGAAAAGAGCTGACTAAAATATCCATATACCTTTCTTGCATTGCTGGGTTCGTGAATATATTACTTAGATACATCTTCGCCAAACCATTTCTTAGATATTTCCAAATACGTCCCATCATCTTTCATTTCCTGTAAAGCTTTGTTTACAGCTTGCACAAGCTCATCATTGCCCTGCCTGAATAAAAGCCCGCTTTTAGAAGCTTCATCTTGTCGAGCTGCAATTTTAACAGGGGTGTCTGGTCGCTGCTTCTTATAATCCAATACAGACAACCGGTCATTCACAGTAGCTTCAATCCGTTTTGTGGCAAGCATTTGCATGGATTCATTGAACCCTTCCACACTTGTGATCTTAGCTCCATTCTCTCTAGCAATATCAGCAAAATTACTTGTCATCGATTGAGCTGTATTTACACCTTCCAAATCTTCAAAGCTTGTAATGGAGTCATTTTCTTCGTGAGTGACAATGACAGCAGATGATTGAATATAAGGATCGGAGAAAGCATATTTTTCCTGGCGCTCTTCAGTAATCCCAACCTGGTTAGCTACCATATCAAAACGCTCAGCATTCAACCCTGCAAACATCGAATCCCACTTCGTTTCATTAAAAACAGCTTTGACTCCAAGTCGATCAGCAACTTCTCTTGCAATTTCAACATCAAAGCCAGTCAATTTATCTTCTTCATTATGGTAAGTATACGGACGATAGGTGCCTTCTGTTCCTATGACAAGTTCTCCACTATCCTTAACTTGCTCAAGGAGAGTTTGGTCCCCGGACTCTTTATCATTCGAATCACCTGATGACGATTGTTCTTCTTGATTTCCACCACAGGCGATTAATACCAATGCCATAGCTATAAAAGTTAAGATTAATACAGATTTCTTCATTACTACTCCTCCTAAAACCAAGTAAGTTTATGCGTATTATCGCTTTTATGATGTTAAAGCAGAACCGCTAAGTTGTCAATCGTTTTACACCTCATGAATTTGAGACTCCCCAACAACTTTCATCCGTTATAAAGCATTAATTATTTCTATTCAGGATTATGCATTTACTATTATTTCTGAAGAACTCCAAGTTATCCGATATAATCATTCAAAATCGAAAATCACAACTTTCATACTCCATCTGATTAATTTGAGTAAAGTGAAAAAGACAGGAGTGAGCTGGGTGGCAAATGAAGAACGATAACTTTTTGAGTTATGCATAAAGAAGCCGATTTTATCCTTCAAATCAGCTTCTTTCAATGTACAAGGAAAAAAGAGTGATTTTCTTTGTTTTTAAATCAAAGAAAATCACTCTTATTAGGTGGATCTCGTTGATTCCACAATGAGCGTTCGATGGTGACGCCTGCGGGAAAAGCGCGAGCCGAAGATCCACTTGGTCAAGTGATCTTCTTGACCAAGTTAGCTAGTCCGTACCCGCGTCAAGCATCCACCTACAAGCGATTTGTGAGAAGCAACAACAAACTTTAACAGCTCCTCGAGATTAAGAAGGGTTTTTCAGTGGCCTCGTGAACTGCTACCATCTTTTATGCATTAAAACTTGTAAATATTTTTGTATTTATTCGTCAAGTATTCAACTAGATATTCCGGATTAAGGCCTTCGCCAGTTACATCATGAAGGATTTCCAACGGTTTTTTCATTTTACCGTATTGGTGGACATTCTTTGTCAACCAAGCTTTGATTCGTTGGAAATCACCTTTTTCTATACAGGGATCGATGTCCAATTCTTTTCTCATTTGCGCTTCCAATTGAGCAGCGTACATATAGCCTAACGCATAAGAAGGAAAATAACCGAAATCTCCGCCAGACCAGTGGATATCCTGAAGGACGCCTTCTGCGTCGCTTTCAGGTCTGATGCCCACATAGTCCTCCATTTTCTGATTCCACATTTCTGGTAGGTCCTTCACTTCAATTTCACCTGCGATCAAAGCTTTTTCAAGCTCATACCGCACCATAATATGCAAACAATACGTCAATTCGTCGGCCTCTATTCTAATCAAAGAAGGTTTTACTTCATTGACGGCTGGATAGAATTCACTTAATGGAAGTGTTTTGAATTGTACAGGAGCATATTCTTGAAATAGCTCATAATGGTTCTTCCAAAACCCTTCACTACGGGCAATGAAATTCTCCCAGAAAAGTGATTGGGATTCATGTATCCCCATGGATGTACCTGTTGCCAGCGGCGTAAATGCCAATTTGTCATCAATGTTCTGTTCATAAAGGGCGTGGCCGCCTTCATGAATCGTGCCGAATATCGCAGTGCGGAAGTCACTTTCATCATATTTCGTCGTGACCCGGACATCATTGGAATTCAAACCGATCGCAAAGGGATGCACGGTCTCATCCAATCGGCCTGCGTCAAAATCATATCCCATCTTTTTTAATATTTCTTCACTGAACTGAGCTTGCTCCATCTTCGGAAACTGTCCTTCTAATACCGAGGGATCAGGCTGCTCAGGAGCTGACTGGATCTGTTGCAATAAATCCGTCAACGCTTTCCTCACTTTAGGAAACACCTCATCCAGAACTTCCACTGTAACCCCTGGTTCATAATTGTGTAAAAGAGCATCATAGCGATGGTTTTCATAGCCCCAGTATTCAGCGAACTTCCTATTGTATTCAACAAGCTTTTCTAAGTAAGGGCGGAAACTTTCGAAATCATCATTTTCTTTAGCCTCTGCCCACATGGATTCAGCTTTAGATTGTAAAGTGACGTATTCACGGTACTCCTTGGTAGGAATTTTTGCTGTTTTATCATAGGTTTCTTCCGCTTCTTCTAATGACTTCTGCACAATGGGATCAGCCACTTTTCCTTTTAGCTCGTCAATATAACTACGAATTTCCGCAGAAGTTTGAATTTCATGAACTTTTTGCGATAAGACGCCCAGTACTTCTGAACGGTTTTCTATCCCCTTTTTCGGAGCTTTTGTCCGCATATCCCATGCCATTAAACCGATTGCTTCTCCATAGGAGGATTGTTCTTTCAATAAATCCATGAATTTTCGTTCTGTCGACTGACTCAAAATCTCATCTCCCCTTTATCGAACGTGTTTTCCAAAATACTGATAATAATCGGTTTTGATGAATCCGTTGAAGAGCTTTCTGCGTTTCGTAGCAGGTTTCCCGTAAAGCTTTTCGAAACCTTCATGGGAAGTCAACACGTAAACACTCCAGGAAGGATGATCGCGCATGATTGTCCCAAGATCACGATACATCTGCTCGACTTCTTCACGGTCACCCATCCGCTCTCCATAAGGTGGATTAGACACAACATAGCCATTATCCTGCTTCGGATTGAAATCACTGATCTGCATTTGCTTCCACGAAATCAAATCCCCAAGACCTGCTTCCATCGCATTCTTCTTAGCGATATCAATTAATTCCGGGTCGATATCAGATCCAACAATGTTCAATGGCTGGTCATAGTTTGCTGCTTCTTCAGCCTCCTGAAAGGCATCCTCCCATGCTTGTTGTGGAATGAAGTGCCAGTCTTCTGAAGCAAACTCCCTATTGAAACCTGGAGCGATATTTTGGCCGATCAGAGCCGCTTCGATAGCAATTGTGCCAGACCCACAAAAGGGGTCGACGAAAGGATGATCCGGGTGCCAATTCGTAATTTGGACCAGTGCTGCGGCAAGTGTTTCTTTTAATGGTGCTTCCCCTTGGCCGACACGGTATCCGCGCTTATGCAGGCCGCTCCCGGAAGTATCTAATGTCAGCAAGGCTTCGTCTTTATGGATAGCAACCTCGACCCGGTGCAAGGCTCCTGTTTCTTTCAACCAGGATGTGACTCCATGTTTGACTTTCAAGCGTTCAACAATGGCTTTTTTCACGATTGACTGACAATCAGGAACACTGTAAAGTTTCGACTTCACTGACTTTCCGATTACAGGAAACTCGCCTTCTTCTGCAATGAAATCTTCCCATGGTAGAGCCTTCGTTTGTTCAAAGAGCTGATCAAAAGACGTCGCCTTGAACCTTCCGACTTGTAATTTGACTCGGTCCGCTGTACGCAGCCACAAGTTAGCACGTGGGATGGCGGAGACATCTGCTTCAAAAGAAACACGTCCGTTTTCCACTTGAAGATTCTCGTACCCTAGTGCTTTTACTTCTTTTCCGACAATCGCTTCTAACCCCATGGCTGCAGTAGCGATTAATGTTACTTTTTGTGACATTCACTCTTACCTCCTTAAATATGTATAGCAATAAAAAAACCCTCCAAAAAGCTTGTGGCTTTCCAGAAGGGTGTATTGTACTTAAATGAAGACCTTTTGAATACTCTGTAAGCCATGTTCTGTTCCATTGTACTACAAACGGTGGTCAACCTCGTACTCCGGTGGCAATCATCTATCTGCCGTAAAACGACCTCTCCTTCTGTTCATTTCCTTTCAGAGAGTGCCCCTACCTATATTTGGGTTGCTCGCTCGTGGGGTTTACCTCGTTCCACCCGCAGTATTTCTACTACGGCTCCGTCACTGTGGCACTTTCAAAGTAGTCATTCCATATCTAAAGACGTAGGAATTTTCCTTGCCGTTAGTTCTAAGAACTCCCTTGACTTATGGTTTCGTCAAGCACGAACACTACAAGCATCTCAGCTTGTGCGAGCATGGACTTTCCTCTGCATGGTGAACCATACAGCGATTACCCGAGTATTCAAAATCTGTTTTGATTGTGCATTCAAGGTGCCATCACAGACACGCTCAACCATTATAACAAATTCGTATTGCTTTGTCATATGGAAATACCAGGGATCAATCTGCGTACTTGTTACCGAAAACAGCTTTTTCTAAATTGGATACACGTTTGAGAATATCATAATTGACTTGATGATTATTCGTAGACGGTTGCGGCTGTCTCTGCCTTTGGGTCGTTTCACGTGAAGACATCTTTTTCAGTCTATCATTTTCCTGCTGCAAACGTTCAATTTCCTGTTGAAAACGATCGTAATCCTGAATAATCAAATCTAGATACTCATCGACTTCTTCCTGATTGTACCCACGCATGGATGTTTTGAAATCTTTCTCAAGTATATCCTTACCGCTCAATTGATACTCTTCTAAATTCATATTAACCTCACCTCTGTTTAACACATTACACTTATTTTTTCAAAAGGTGGAGCAAATGTCAATTTTAAGTGTAAAAATTTTATTGACTCCAATAGTCAGGATTCGCCATTCGCAGCTCCTCGACGGTTTCTTCCAGGTCTAAAGGTGTTATGTATAAAATTGGATAATCCTCTTTTTCAGCTGCTTTTTCAGCTGCCCTTAAGAAGAATTCGGGGCTCCCTTTCGTATCCTCATCAAACAATACGAGGCACCCATCTGAATGCGCCACTAAAAATTGATCTTTCGCTTTAAATTGATAAGGCCCGTCGTATCCTTTTTTGTAGATTGGCTTAAAAAAATCAGCAGTCATCGTCACTTCTTCATAAATCATTTGTAGATCTTCCGGCCACCGCTCTTGTTGATTCTCAAATGGAGGAAGGATACCAAGTTTGATCTCGTATTCTTCTTTCAAATCTAACACCACCTCTGATGTCCATAATTCAACACCCATTTGCCCGGATACAAGCACCCATTCAAGACCTTCTTCAATGAAGGCGCTCAATCTTTTCCTGATCGATTCTTTAATAAAAGCAATTTTCGGATCGTTCGGCTTGAAGATTCCCATTTCCATCGGTTTATACCCGGTTACAACTATGGTTTTCATGGTGTATTCCTCCTTAAACAACAACAACGTTAAGTGATCCGCTCACTTACTATTCTAATACTTCTATCAAAAAAAAGAAAATAAGCCACTAAAACGTGGCTTATTTAGAGTTAACTGTTCGATCCGGATCCGCCCATCATAGGCATTTGGCCCTGGCCCATCATAGGCATTTGTCCTTGACCTTGGCCTTGGCCTTGACCCATTGGCATTTGCCCTTGACCTTGACCTTGACCCATCATAGGTATTTGCCCTTGACCTTGACCTTGACCCATCATAGGTATTTGCCCTTGACCCATCGGCATTTGTCCCTGTCCCATCATTTGTCCGGGCATCATAGGCATTTGGCCCATACCGTCCATACCCTCTTGATTCATCATAGGCATTTGACCCATTTCTCCCATGTCTTCCTGGTCCATCATAGGCATTTGCCCTTGGCCTTGGCCTTGGCCTTGACCCATTGGCATTTGACCCATCTCCTGAGGGTTCATATAATCCATCCAATTGTAATCTGGGGAAGACCCTTGAGGAAAAGCGAAATCCTGTGTTTGGAAGCTATTCTGTTCAGACACCATATAAGGGAAGTAATGGTTGTTATTCAGCATGTGGTGGTTCTGCACGAGGATGTGTGTCGGGTGGATATAGTCTTGATTTTCTAAAAAGTAATTATCCAGCACGCAATGTTGCATTGGACAAACGATCGGGCGACGATTGCTTGCAGGTCCAGACGGTCCACAGCCACAAGAACCTTGCATTGAATGATTATGCATTATGCTTTCACTCCTTGTTCTGTTATTCCTTATCAGCGTATGTCACAAAACCATCGAATGTACTGGGCGATATTCTCATATCTACGGAATAATTAAGATGTTCAAGTGTTTGAATGGTATCTTTGAACTCCAAATAAAAAAAAGGGATGAGTTCTCATCCCTTCCTATATCTTAAGTATAAATGAATATTAAGACTGATCTTCGGGAAGATCAGATGACGCAAATGAAAAGGGAAGAATCTCTTCCATTGTAAAAGTTTTCGTTTCTCCCTGAAGATTAGTGGTGTGGATCTTTACATCGGACGAAAAGAATTCGCTCATCACCTGGCGACAAGAACCACAAGGCGGTACTGGTCTTTTCGTGTCCGCTACTACTGCTATTTCTTTGAAGTGAAATCGGCCTTCAGAAATAGCTTTAAAAATAGCTACCCTTTCTGCACAACATGTAACAGGATAGGCAGCATTTTCAATGTTGCACCCGGTGTATAATGAACCGTCCACAGTTAGCAAGGCAGCGCCTACTTGAAACTTTGAGTAGGGTGTGTAAGCTTTCTCTCGTACATATTTAGCTTTTTCGATCAATTGTCCTAATTCCATTGTTATCCCTCCCTCATGATGGGAAAGCAATTATATATGAATAACTCAAAAATGTAAAGCGGTTTCACAACTATGAACAGAGCACATTGAAAAAGTGTTTATTTGACACAAGTGTCAAATAAACGTTTATACTAAGAAGCAGCGCCACCATAATTTAAGGGGAGGGAATGACTTCATGAAGTCGATACTTAAATACAATAAGATTGTCTGGGTTTTTATCGCATTACTAATCTTCACCGGGGTATTCACCTATTTACAATTGCCCAAAAGAGAAATACCGGAAATTGACGTTAATGCAGCGTCTATCTCAACCGTGTATCCAGGTGCGACTCCTATAGAAGTCGAAAGAACCATTACGAATCCGATAGAGGATGAACTATTAAATATCCAGGGGATTGAGGAAGTAACTTCTGCCTCTACAACAGGATTTGGATCCATCACTGCTACTCTTAGTGGAGAAGCTGACCGTAATACAGTCAACTCAAAAATCAGACAGACTGTTTCCGATGCAGCCAGGAGTTTTCCAGATGAAGTACAGGACCCTGATATTAACACTGACTTATCCACTTCAGCTGTTGCCTCTTATCACTTATTAGCGGAGGACACCAACGCCCTTTATGAACTCCGGAGCAAGCTGGATGAATGGGAAGATCAATTAACTGAGATTTCAGGTGTCGAATCCATTTCGATTAAAGGTCTGCCGGAGCAGCAAGTTTCTATTTCACTCGATAATGAACTGCTTAATGAAAACCGACTTTCGCCCTTCTCTATCATCAATTTGCTAAGGGAAGAAATCGGGCCGGCCGCAATTGGGACTGAAGAAGATGGTAATGAGGTCAAACAATTGATAGTCAATAAGTATTCAGATATTGAGGAGCTTTCAAGCCTTTCTATAGGTAAGAATAATGACGGAGAAGTACTCTCACTTTCTGACATCGGCTCCATCGAAATTACAAATAAAGACGCTGAAGATTTGATAATTCATGAAGGCAAATCCGCTCTATCTGTAACTATTCTGGCTGAAGATGGGGTCAACATATCTGCGCTGCAAGAACAAATTACAAATAGAGTCGATTCGTTATCTAACGAACTCCCTCCCTCTATCCAAGTCGACCGTTTTTATACACAAAGTACTATCATTAATGAAGTTTTCACAAACCTTGTCACATCATTTTCTATTTCTTTAATTGCCGTCTTCATCATTATGGCTCTTGGTCTTCCGATATCATCTGCAATCCTTGTTGGTTTAGCTATTCCTATATCTATTTTAATCGGACTGATTCCTCTTCCTTATTTGGGTGTGGACTTGAACCAAATCTCTATCATAGGCATGATCATCGCCATCGGGATCCTTGTGGATGATGCAATTGTGGTTAACGACAATATCCAACGAAGGTTTCAACTTGGAGATGGCCCTCTGGAAGGTACCATTCGTGGAGTGAAGGAAGTAGGAAAATCAATCATTACTTCTACACTAATGATAATTTTCAGCTTCCTTCCACTTATGTTCTTATCAGGTACGAACGGGGACTTCATCCGTGCTTTACCTTCTGTACTGATTTTCACAGTCGTGGCTTCTACGATCATTGCTTTAACCTTTATCCCCACCGTACAATACGTAAGGGAACGCAGACAAAAACAAAATACAGAAACAAAGAAAGGGGTGTTAGGAAGAGCATTCGATGGGATGGAAAATATCTACGCAGATAAAATTTTGCCTAAGACGACCAAAAAGCCATGGGTGACAGCGGTGACTGGCTTAGCATTATGTGCAGCCCTTGCTCTTTTAGTCATTCGGATACCATTCGAATTCTTTCCAGCGGCAGATAGACCTGAAGTTACTGTTTCCATTGAAAATCCACAAGGGACACCTATAGATGAAACACAGACACAATTGCAGGATATGGTTCAATTTTTAGAAGACCGTGAAGAAAATATTACAGAAACCGCCATTTATACTGGATCCGGTCTTCCTAATTTGTTCAGCTCTGGTTTACAAAGGAGCGGTGAAAACACAGGGCAATTGCTCATAAGGGTTGACCGGGAGCAAACTAGTGCTTCCAATTTCATTGAGGAATGGGAAAAACCATTGAGAGAGGCCTATCCTGACGCTGAAATATTTTTAGAAACCATCGTTTCCGGCCCTCCTCCATCACCGCCGATCCAGGTGCAAATACAAGGGAACGAAACTGGACCCTTGATTGAAGAAGCGAAAAAAGCACGAGATCAACTTGCAGATGTAGAAGGGGCTGAAATTGCTACGATCAATGCGGGAGAAAAACAGCCTTTTATAGAATATAACCCGGATCGGGAGTTACTGACTGAGAACAATATATCCATCGATCAACTCACTTCACAACTTCAATTAGCAAATACCGGAATTCCTCTCGGTACGTATGACAACAGCGGAAACCGTCTCCAGATGGAAGTGATTCTAGATGACGGCAACAGTGAGGGGGTAGCTCTAAGTGATTTGAAGATTGCTGGGGGTGGAAGTGATTCCCCAAGTTCTCAACCACCACAGACATTGTCTTTGGATGAGATCATTTCTGTGGATCAAACTCAACGCATTGGTGTGCTTCCTCACTTGAATGGTAAACGAACGATAACTATAGAAGCATATCCAGAAGAAGGAATGGAAGAAAGTTTCTCAGCGAAGGCTTCGGAGACAGTCGAGCAAATAAAAGAAAATCTACCGGAAGGGTACTCACTTGTTGAAAGTGGGGAATCTGATGCAACAACTGAATTCTTTATCGAAGTCTCGAAGTTATTCGTAATCGTCCTATTCCTTATTTATTTGACGATCGCGATTCAATTCAATTCTTTGTTGATGCCTATGCTGATTACAGGTACTGTCTTCCTCGCTATTACAGGAGCTATAATCGGTTTATTCGTATCAGGACAGCCATTGAGTTTCTTGGCAACCCTCGGGATTGTGTCCTTATCAGGAATCGTAGTCAGAAACTCTGTCATATTGGTTGAATTCATCGAACAAAATAGACAGGATTATAGCAGCATTGTCGAAGCTGTCATTGAAGCAGGAAGAGCAAGAATCAGACCGATCGTTTTGACTTCACTCACATCGATCGCTGCATTGACACCGATCATTTATTCTGGTGATGTCCTGTTTAAGCCGTTGGCCGTATCCATCGTCTCAGGCCTTCTCTTCTCTACCGTACTCACCTTAATACTGGTCCCTGCTTTCTACCTGATCATTGCTAAAATCACAAATAGGAAAGCAACCAGGTCTTAATATGAAGAAAAAAAGCTCCCCATCAATAGAAGGCAACTGAAAAAACCTTTTCAATCTAGAGGAGCTGTTAAAGTTTATTGTTTCTTCGCACGAATTGCTTGCCGGTGGATACTTGCGCGGGCACGCTCATCGTGGCATCAACGAGGCCTATCTGAAAAGAGCTTCATCAAAATTATAAAAGAAGCCGAGTTGAACGATAAAATCGTCAAAACTCGGCTTCTTCATTTGATGCATAATTCAAAAAATTGCAGTGGACTCCAACTATAAGGAGTTTTTTCGTCTGGGTTTTATAAAATATCAGTAAGGGGATATTTTGTGCTGTCTACACCATTCCTCTTATTCGTTAAACAGGTGTTTATTCAGGCGTTCTCCAAATCGTCTAAAATCATATCCAGGACATAATGAGAGGATTGGTATAATTCTTTGTACCTTTTCATGGGAATGTCCAGATAATAACTATGGAGGATAATCATTTCAAGATTTTCATGTGTCGATTTCACTTGATTGGGATGGACATTCGCTTTCCTGCTTTTGACGAATTCCTCTGCTTCTTCCATCCAAGTCTGTGTCAATTCGAACATAGGAGCTGTATCTTCTTTTACTTTATTGAAAAATTCATGACTTTTTTTGTCCACTGGACCTTCTGTATTGAGAAATCGCCCATGGAGGCGGTCAATGAGTTGTTTGATTTTTTCTGTATTTGTTTTAAGAGACATGTTTCCCTCACCTTTTTTCTTCACTGTATCATGAGGGTGAGAGAGTCAGCAATATTTTAACCTACAGATCTACGTTTAGCTTGTTGCGCAACCTTTCCTAAATAGGCATGTTGCCGTTCTTTTTTCATTTTCTTCAATTCATCCCTCAGAGAAAACACTTCATCTTTCAAATCGTCCACTTCTTTCCGGTGGGATACCGTCATCGTGAATACAATTTCATCTGCTTTCAAGGATAAACGTCGTTCAAGCAAGGAGAATTTTTCGCGCAGTTGAGACAATTGTTCTTCAAATTCTTCCGGTGTGACAACCCTGCTTTTCATCATCCATATCTCCTCCTCTATTATGGTCTTTAATAAATTCTCTAAAGGGTGCATAACTCCTTTGTGAATGACAAGACTAGAACTAAAGCAACAAAACAAGTCAAATATGACCTGACCCTTCGACAGAAAAGGAGGATTTCATATGGCTAAAAAGCCAGAAAAGAAAAAGAAAAAACCGACACCAGCAAAGACAGATAACCCGAAATTAGCTGGTGAAAACCGTCCTTCCACTTAAGTATCATTCCAGCTGTTGCTAACGTTTTAGCAACAGCTTTTTTCATCTTATATTATTTATATCTCATGTGGGATAAACCGCCACTTCAAAGGTTTGCTTATGCTTGGCGGGGGTGAACAAGTCGCTTGCACATTTGTTTCATCCAGTTCCAGCGCCTACCCCCTCGAGGTCATAAGCAAGCCCTTTGCTGTGGCAAAAACCGCCACTTCAAAGGTTTGCTTATGCTTGGCGGGGGTGAACAAGTCGCTTGCACATTTGTTCGTAATCTCCCCCTCAAAATGTATTGGGTATTCGAATGAATTAATTGGGGTTTAACGACGATCCAATCAGGGAACTATTCACGCGTACTATTTATTTTTTGTCGAATTTATAGAAATATGAAACCTTTTACTTGTACAGACGTCTAAAGTAATTGAACCTTTTGTATATATCCTTGGACGTGAATTTTTGATATGATACTCTCATGGCTATAGGGAGGGATGAAGTTTGAATTATCCCAATGGGAAGCGGAGTACTAAACAAAGTCACGCCCCAAAAGGAAAGATAAAACCTGATTTTAGTAATCGTGGGATGTCATTAGAAGAGGATATCAATGTAACTAATCAATATTATTTGGAAGCAGGAATTGCTGTCGTTCATAAAAAACCGACGCCTGTACAAATTGTGAATGTCGATTACCCTAAACGGAGTGCTGCCGTCATTAAAGAAGCTTATTTCAAACAAGCATCTACGACTGACTTCAATGGAGTTTATCGCGGTAAGTACATTGATTTCGAGGCGAAAGAAACAAAAAATAAAACTTCTTTTCCCCTCAGTAATGTGCACCAACACCAGATTGATCATATGAAGGCGATTGAAAAGCATGGAGGCATCAGCTTCCTGATTCTCTGTTTCTCTCCGCTTGAAGAGGTTTACCTCCTCCCTTCTTCAGGACTTTTCCTGTATTGGGATGATCAATGGAATGGTGGCAGAAAATCGATTCCATATGCTTTTGTAGAAAAGGAAGGAATTCAAATACCATTCCATTTCCAAGCAAGGGTGGATTATGCTACTGCTCTCGATAAGCTTTATTTCTGAAATGGAGGAAAGATAAATGGCAAATGATAGCCAGTCTCGAACAGCAAGAAGAAAACAAATGAAAACATCTAAAAAAAGTAAAAAGTCTCCTAAGTTCAAAAAAATCTTTATGATACTTCTTACTATAGGAATTGTTTTAATGCTCGGTGTCGGTGGATTATTCGCATATTATGTAGCAGCTGCACCAGAGTTAGACGAATCGAAATTATCTGTTCCTTTCTCATCTAAAGTCTATGACGAAAATGGAGAACTCGTGGCTGACCTGGCTGGTGATGAACGGAGAACGAAAGTAACCTATGATGAGATTCCGACTGTCCTGAAGGATGCTGTCATCGCTACCGAGGATGCTCGGTTTTATAGCCATTTCGGTATAGACTTCCGCCGGATTGGCGGTGCCGTGCTGGCAAACATCACTGAAGGTTTCGGGGCTGAGGGTGCAAGTACAATCACCCAACAAGTTGTTAAACAATCTTTCTTGACCTCGGACAAAACGTTGAAACGAAAAGTTCAAGAACAGTACTTAGCCATAAAATTAGATCAGGATTATTCCAAAGAAAAAATCTTAGAGATGTACTTGAATAAGAACTATTACGGTGCTGGTGCCTATGGCGTAGCAGAAGCCGCTGAAACGTACTTCGGAAAAAATGATATCAGTAAGTTGACGTTGCCAGAAGCAGCTTTATTAGCTGGCCTGCCTCAACGTCCAAGTGGTTATATGCCTTTTGATAACCCGGATTTAGCTAAAGACCGCATGAGTACCGTTTTAAGTTTGATGGTACAACACGGTAAGATTACAGAAGCTGAAGCTGAAGAAGCTCGTCAAGTCAATCTGAAGGATATTCTCGTAGAAGAACAACAACAGAAAACAAATCCTTATCAAGCCTTCATCGATCGAGTAGCAAAAGAAGTAGAGAAAAAGATGGATGGTGCAGATATCTATAAGGATGGCTTGAAAATTTACACTACTTTAGATCCGAAAGCACAAGATCAGGTCGAACAATTGTTGAGCAGTGACGGCCCTATTTCTTGGCCGGATGAAGAATTGCGTACAGGTGTTGCTGTAACAAATACGAAGACAGGTGCTATCAAAGCAATCGGTGGCGGCCGTGACTATGAAAAGGGAAATCTCAACTTTGCTACTGACATCAAGCGGCAGCCAGGCTCCACTTTCAAACCGATAACGGCTTATGGACCTGCTATTCAGTACGACAAAATATCTACTTATCACCAAATCAAAGATGAACCATTAGAAGTGAATGGAAAAGAAGTAAATAATTTTGATAATCGATTCCGTGGATGGGTTTCCGCTAGGTATGCTCTAAGTCGATCTTTGAATATACCGGCATTGAAGACCATCGAAGAAGTGGGGCTTGATCGTGCGAAAGAGTTTGCTGAAGGTTTAGGCATTAAATTCAATGACGATAAAATTCATCAAATGGACGCCATCGGTGGTGGCACAGGTGTCAATCCCGTCCAACTGGCCGGCTCATACGCCGCTTTCGGTAATGAAGGTGTCTATACGGAACCTTACACTGTCACAAAGGTCGAAGTACCCGGAGAAGGAACAATTGATCTTACTCCTGAATCTTCTTCTGCAATGAACAGCTATACAGCTTTCATGATTTCCGATATGCTTCAAACGACGATGAGTGAAGGAACAGGAACAGCTGCCAATGTGCCTGGTGTCCCGGATGCAGGAAAAACCGGGACAACAAACCGAGGAGACTTTGCCCCGGATTCATGGTTCAATGGATACACAACGGATTACTCTATCTCGATCTGGACTGGATATGATGAAGAAAAGGCCTTATCTCAAGCAGCTAAAGATATTCCAAAACAAATTTACAGACCTTTAATGGCAAGCTTATCAGAAGGTAAAGATACCGCAGACTTCAAAAAACCTGACTCTGTAGCATGGGTGGATGTCGAAGAAGATTCTCGTCCTGCGAGACTTCCGAGTGACTACACACCGGATAGTCGAATAGTGACTGAACTTTTCCATGTTGATAATCAACCATCAAAAGTATCTGAAGTCTTTCAAAAACTGGACCCAGTACAGTCCCTATCCGGAGCGTTCAATGAGGAAAGCGGCAGTATTGACTTGAGTTGGAATTATGAAGAAAAAGATGGTGTCACATTCCGTATCGCAGCTTCTATTGATGGAGGAGAAAGCAGGGAATTGACTACAACAAAAGAAACGGAGTTAGAGATCACCAGTATCGATCCTGGAGCTACTTATGAATTCTCTGTAGTAGCCGTCAGTGATAATGAAGATGCTGAAAATAGTGATCCTGCCACAGTTCAAGTTCAAACGCCTGGTTCATTACAAGAAGAACCAACTGAAGAAAATGAAGATGAAAACCAGAATGAAGATGATGGAAATGCTGATCAGGAAAATGAGCAGGAAAACCAGGATGAAGGTAACAATGAAAATGGCAACGGTAACGAAGAAAATAATGACAATAACAATGGCAATGGAAATGGAAACGGCAACGGTAATGAAAATGGCGATGATAGTGACAACAACCAAGACGGAAACGGAGATGATAATAGCGGCGGGAACAATGATGGAGGAAATAATGACGATAGCGGGAACAATGATGGAAACGGGGATTCTGGTCAGGATTCAGGATCAGATGAAGGAAGTCCATCAGAAGATGGTTCCAATAATCAACAAGATGATGCAGCATAGCATCAAAAAAGCACTCCCGAAAAATCGGGAGTGCTTTTTCTATTGCTTTTCTTTTTTTCGGATACGTTTCTGCCCTTCCCTGCATAAGAATAATAGTGGACATTCTTCACAGTTGGGCCGCTGAGCCTTGCAATGATATCTACCGAAGAAAATCATCCGGTGATGTGTCACACTCCACTCTTCGATGGGGATTTTTCTCATTAACGTTTTTTCAACTTCTAAAACAGAGTCTTTCCACCGGGAGAGGCCCAATCTTTTCGAAACACGCTCTACGTGAGTATCTACCGCAATCGCCGGTTCATCGAAGGCAACTGATGCCACGACATTTGCGGTCTTCCTTCCTACTCCAGCCAAGTTTTCGAGTTGTTTTTTGGTAGAAGGAACTTCCCCTCCATGCTCTTCAACAAGCGTTTGGGAAAGCTTCTTAATATTTTTTGCCTTGTTCCGATACAGCCCGATTCTTCTAATATCATCTTGCAGTTCTTCAAGCGGGACAGCCATGAAATCTTCAGGTGTTTTATATTTTTCAAACAGACCAGGAGTTACCTTGTTTACAAGCGCGTCCGTAGCTTGGGCAGATAATACGACTGCCACTAAGAGTTCAAATGGGTTGCTGTGTGTCAATTCACATTCTGCCTCTGGAAACATTTCTTCAAAGGCATCTAAACAATGACGGATTTGTTTTTTATTCAGCATAATCCTTGTTTAAGAATCCTCCTCCAACCAGTTATAGTACAATGAGATATCCCGCTTCTTACTTTCCAGCTGCTGCTGTGCTTTAGCTGGTTGCTGAGCCTGTCTGAATTGTTTCCCCTGCTCGCGGGCTTGTTCTACGGTCCTTACTCCTTTTCTTTTCCATTCCCTCAAAATACGGTCGATATACTTGAAGTTGAGTTTACTCATCAAAACTGCTTCTCGCAACGCTGCTTTGATTAATGCTGGAGCCTGCTCTTCTTCGTCTAACCAAATATTGATCGTTTCAATTTCAAATGGGGACAATGGTCTTCCGAATTCCTGCTCAAATAAGGGAAAAATATTTTCATCATAAGATGGCTCTTTTCGTGCAGGTGTAGCCGCGAACAGTTTTTCCCATAATGGTTCCAGTGAATAACACTCATTTAACACCTTGTCTTCGTTATGGTTTTGCTCAATAGTCATAATTCGCTTTTGAATGAGACTTCTCAGCACTTGTGAGCATTCTTGGGAAGATATAGACAGATGATCTGCCAATTCCTCTGGAGTGGGAAAATTATTTCCGTCCGACCGAAATCGATGAATTTGTAAAATAACCACCAAATCTGTTTCATTGATGTTCAGTTTTTGATAATTCATCAACAATTGTTTGGGAACGACCATTTGGTTATCCAGGATGTCTTGGAAACTTTGATATTTAGCCAAATTAATCCCTCCTCTTTCATTAGATTCCTTTCGAATGAAAAACACCGATACGCCATAGGGCGAGTTATCGGTGTTTGATCATCCGCCTGAGGATTGGATCAAGGGTAAAGACGGTTCAATAGGCGCGGGAATGGGATTGTTTCACGTACATGTTCAACCCCGGCGATCCATGCTACTGTCCGTTCTAAACCTAGTCCGAACCCAGAGTGTGGAACGCTTCCGTACTCTCTCAACTGAAGATACCATTTATAAGCATCCCCCGTTAAGTCATGCTCTTCATATCGCTGCTTCATTAATTCCAAGTCATCGATTCGCTGCGAACCTCCGATAATCTCACCATATCCTTCAGGAGCGATCAAGTCAGCACACAAGACGACTTCCGAACGCTTTGGATCTGGTTTCATATAGAAGGCTTTGATTTCAGCTGGATAATTCGTTATGAATACCGGTTTATCATAGCTTTCTGCAATGGCAGTTTCATGAGGTGCACCGAAGTCATCCCCCCATTCAATGTCATCAAAGCCTTTTTCTTTCACCATTTGAATAGCATCATCGTAACTGATACGAGGGAATGGGGCTTTTACTTTTTCCAGTTTTTCTGTGTCGCGTCCTAATGCTTCTAGTTCAATCTTACAATTATTCAAGACAGACTGGACGACATGGGAAACATATTGTTCCTGGACTTCAAGGCTGTCTTCATGATCCATGAATGCCATTTCCGGTTCGATCATCCAGAATTCAATCAAGTGACGGCGCGTTTTGGATTTTTCAGCACGGAAGGTCGGGCCGAAACTGAATACTCGACCAAATGCCATAGCGGCTGCTTCCATATAAAGCTGCCCACTTTGAGATAAATAAGCATCTTCTTCGAAATATTTCGTATGGAAGAGCTCAGTCGTTCCTTCTGCAGAGGAACCGGTTAAAATTGGCGGATCGATCTTAACATAACCGTTTTCATTGAAGAATTCATACGTAGCGCGAATGATTTCGTTACGCACCTTCATCACAGCATGCTGACGCTTAGAGCGCAACCATAAGTGCCGATGGTCCATCAAAAATTCTGTACCATGCTCTTTAGGGGTGATCGGATAATCAACTGCTTCGTGAATGATTTCAAAATCATTGACTTGCATCTCAAAACCTAATGGTGAGCGGGTATCTTCTACAATCACTCCGGTGACATAAAGAGAAGATTCTTGGGTAAGTGCTTTGGCTTCTTGAAACTTTTCTTCACCAATATCTGCTTTGACAACTATCCCTTGCATAAATCCTGTTCCATCACGGAGTTGAAGAAATGCAATTTTCCCGCTTGAACGTTTGTTACTGAGCCATGCTCCAATCGTAACTTCTTCCCCGACATGCTTTGCTACTTCTGTAATCGTCGTTTTCACTATAATACCTCCAACATTGCATTATGATTGATGATTGTTTACAAAACGTTTGATTCTATCGGCTGCTTTTTCGAGTTGATCCAATGATGTTGCATAAGATAACCGGACATTTTCCGGACTTCCAAAGCCTGAACCGGGAACGAGAGCTACTTTTTCTTCATCCAGCAGAGCTTTCACCCAACTGTCTACATCTTCGAACCCACCTTCTTCTGCTGCTTTTTTGACATTTGGAAATAAATAAAATGCCCCAGATGGTTTGACACATTCTACTCCTGGAATTTCGATGAGCCATTGATAGAGTGCTTCCAGACGATCTTTGAAAGCATCTCTCATCTCAATCACCTTTTCTTCTGAACCCGTATAGGCAGCTAAAGCGGCATATTGGGCGATTGAAGTCGGATTGGATGTAGAATGAGAAGCCATATTCGACATCGCTTTGATAATCTGTTTATTACCTGCAGCGAAGCCGATCCTCCATCCAGTCATGGAATGGGATTTCGAAACTCCATTGATAATGACCGTTTGGTTATAAAGATCCTCGGACAACTGAGCGATTGATACATGGCTTTCTTCTGTGTAAATAAGTTTTTCATAAATTTCATCTGATACGACTAATATGTCATTTTCTAGGCAAACTTGCCCAAGTGCTCTCAATTCATCTTCTGAATACATCATCCCTGTCGGATTACTCGGTGAATTGATGATGACCGCTTTCGTTTTAGGTGTAATGACTTCTTTCAATTGACCTGGAGTAATTTTGAAATCATTCGATTCTTGAGCCGGAAGAATGACGGGCTTTCCACCCGCTAATTTGATTTGCTCTGGGTAACTGACCCAATACGGTGCTGGTACGATGACTTCGTCCCCTTCATTCAACAGCACTTGAAAGAGTGTGAATAATGCATGTTTGGCCCCTGTTGTCACGATGATCTGTTCATTTGTGTACGTTAAGCTTTGATCACGTTTCAACTTGGTGGTAATACTGTTTTTCAGCTCAGGTATGCCACCTGCTGGTGTATATTTCGTCAACCCTTCATCCATTGCTCTTTTGGCTGCTTCGATAATATAAGATGGTGTATTGAAATCTGGTTCCCCAGCTCCTAATCCGATCACATCATGGCCTTCTGCTTTCAATGCTTTCGCTTTAGCTGTAATGGCTAATGTACTTGATGGTGTCAAAGATTGCACGCGGTCTGCTAATTGCATCAAACTCACTCCTTCTATTCTTTTTTTCTAAAGGCGAAACGCTGGTCGAATGAATCACCTGTCAATGTGAAATAGTCGAGCACATACCGATCTTGACCATCAATATAGGTCAGTTGATAGACGGGCTCGTTTTCTTCATAACCATATTGCACGTCTTTGAAAGTGCATGCTGAACAACTGTCCGCCCATTGTCCTTGCATTTCTTCTATTGAAAGGGTTTCTTTATCAGAAACCGTATCGAGGATTTTCTCATCTTTCAAGTCCATAAAAACGATTAAACTATCCTCATTTTCTTTCAGGCCTTGAACGACATGGATCTCCCTTTCGCCGTGGTATGTAGAAACTTTCTCTATTTGTGATATTTCAGTTTCACTTTTTGCAAATGACGCCGCTTGCTCATGTCCTTTTTTTCGATCACCATTGATATCTATATACATCCACACGGCTAATGAAAGGCCTAAGATCAAAAGTATTCCTGCGATGAGCAAAGCCCATTTCAGCCATCTAGGTGCGGTATATGGTGAAGACTGCGGTTTCAGCATCGTCATCATCCAAAGACAATCCAAACATTAGATTATTTTCTTTCAGTGTGCGATTCAATGTATCGACAACCTTATATAAATCGTCGGATTTTTGAATTCTTACGGTCGAAAGTGTTTCAATTTTATTCTCCATCGATTAACCCTCCAACGTACTTCGTTAAGAATACGCAATTTCTTTTGTTTCCCGCTTAATATTATAACAGGTTCACACTTATACTTCTTTCCTTTATTACAACCAATCTTCTATTTGATTAATCAATTGTCTTGTCGATTTATAAGAAACTGGTACATCAGGAAGTGAAGATAAGAAATACTTGCCGTAACGAGCTTCCATCAACCTTGTATCACAAATGAATACGATACCTCTATCCTTGTTGCTTCTAATCAACCTGCCAAAACCTTGTTTAAAACGGATGATTGCATGAGGGAGGGATTTTTCCATAAAGGAATTTTTCCCTTCTTTTTTCATACGTTCGTTCCTGATGGATTGGACAGGCTGGTCTGGGGGTTGAAAAGGTAAGCGTACCATCATAAGACAGGATAAATCATCTCCTGGAATATCGACACCTTCCCAAAACGAACTTGTCCCTAATAAAATCGCCTGATCGAAAGCCTGGAAATTCTTTTTCAGACGGTCTCTGCTTCCACTGGAAATCCCTTGAGCGAAAATCATGAACTCTTCTGGATCGATGAAATCCCTCAACAAATGATAGGTTTTTCTCAGCATGTCATATGAGGTGAATAGGACGAGCATCCTTCCTCTAGTCACTTCAGCCACAGAATATATCGCTTCACTGATTGCTTCTATGAAAGCATCAGGATCTTCCTTCACATTCGGAAAGTCATTGGGGACCATCAATTGCACCTGGTTTTTATAATTGTAGGGTGAAGGTATGTTGACTTCTAATGTGCGTTCATCATCAATTAACCCCAAAGTGTCACGGATATATGTGAACGAATGATCGGTAGCAAGAGTGGCACTTGTCAAAATGACACTCTTCTTCACCTGAAACAGGCGTTGGTTAAGCAAGCGCGCGATGTCAAAGGGTTCACTGAACAAATAGATGGAATTGGCTGCCCCTTCTCCTTCAATCTCTACCCACTTCACTTCTCCCTCTCTTACGAAGTCAAAGTAGTGTATCAGTTGGGAACGAATTGTCTGACAAAGTTCTCTATGTGTATGCAGACGGGTCAATAAAATGGGAACACCTTCGTCTTCTTTAAGGGATAATAGCCCTCTCAATTGCTCTTCAATTTTACTCATTTCATGGCTGAGCTTTTGTAAAGAAGCTAAGAAGCGGTAGGACATTTCTTTAGCTGTAGTCATGAAAGAAGGCATTTCCTCCGGTTTAAGTACCAGTTGGATTCTCCCCACATCACTTTTCCCTTTGAGATTTTTTTGCTTTTTTACATTTTGGTAAATGAAACGGGAAAGATGACTCAACTCTTCTTTTGCTTCATCAATGGCATACTGTCCTCTTTCAAGGTATTGATGAAATTCTCGTTGTAACGGCCACTGCCTGTATACACTCTTGTGAAAGATTTCCCCAAATTGGGTTAAGTGCCTTTGTATCTCTTTATAATTCATTCTTACACCGAAATAACGGCTGGAAACAGATTCCAAATGATGAGCTTCATCGATGACGACACGGTCATATTCCGGTAAAATCGATTCCTCTTTCATAATATCCATACAAAACAGTGCATGGTTGGTAATGACCAAATCTGCATGTAATGCTTTTTGTTGAGCCCATTGATAAAATGAATCATCCACATAACCCAACTGCACGGATTTACTTGACTGCTCCGCCGAAACTTTATGCCAGAACTGCCGGCCATTGGAGGGCAATTGGATTTCATCGACATCACCAGTCCTCGTAGTCGTTAACCATACAAGAATCATGGCTTTAGTAAGAGCTACATCATAATTGTCCTGATAAGAATTCTCGAGTTCATAATGAAAATGTACCAGACTGATATAGTGACTTTTCCCTTTATATAAAACTGCTTTGATCGGGCGTGGGAACATTCTTTCGACTTTAGGGATCTCATCTTCTAACAATTGTTTCTGAAGACTGGTTGTATGTGTGGTAATAACCACTCTCGAATCATGCTGTAATGCATGATAGGAAGCAGTCAACAAATAAGCGACCGATTTCCCCGTCCCAGCCCCGGCTTCAATCACTGCATGTTTGTCTTGTTCAAAAGCCTCGTGGACATTTGTAGTCATCTCTTGCTGACCTTGTCTATTTTCAAAGTTATCAAGCAGACTTTTCAGACCATTTTCACCTTCATAAACGTCTTTTTTCCAACTTTCAAAAGAAGGAAGATTTATAGGGGCCGTGGTACGTAAGTTCGTTTGTTTTCTCACAGAAATTCCATGACGGATGTCGATGTCTGGATCTGTTATTTGGCCATAACGTTTCTGGTCTATATTCAGTTGAATGAAAGGGCGAAGATCACTTTTCAGTTTAGATTCCACCTTTAAAAGGTGAACCAAAGTCCGCTCAGGGAGACTTTTCAATTCTTTCAAAAGATATGCTAATAGATCCGCTGTCACTTGAGCATCAGAAAGAGCCCGATGAGGACGATCGTGTCCCATATTCAAGTGGTCAGCCAATTGGCCCAGCTTATAAGTCGGGGAGGTCGGGAGCATGATCCTGGAAAATTCTACTGTATCAATGATGGGATTATGTAATGGTTGATAACCGCAGCGTGCTAACTCATCATTCAAAAAGCTGAGGTCGAACTCTATATTATGTGCAACGATATATCCATTTTGAAAAAGAGGATAAATGTCCTCTGCTATTTCCGAGAATAATGGTGCTTCCAATACATCTTCATCCTCTATCCCTGTTAAGGAAGTGATGAACGGAGGGATCTCTCTTTCAGGGTAAACCAAAGAAGAGAATTCCTCTACTACGGATCCCTCTTCATTCATCACAACGATACCGATCTCAATGATCCGATCTCCTTTAGATGCTGAATTTCCTGTTGTTTCTAAGTCTACAATTGCAAATGTAGTCATGCGATCCCCCTACTTTCGTCCACAAAAAGGAAGGATCCTGCCGATCGATGATGGCAAAATCCCTTTAATACTCGCTTGTTCCTGCTCATCAAAAAGGTAAAGCCGTTAATGGTGGTTCCTCTTCTATGATTTCTTCCACTTGATTACCTTCGCCCATCAAGGCAATTTTCGGTTTGAAATCTGCTAATTCTTCTTCACTAAGTATGGCATAAGAGACGATTATGACGACATCATCTGGTTGGACAAGCCTTGCTGCAGCTCCGTTCAAGCATATAACTCCACTTCCACGCTCTCCTGAAATCACATAAGTCTCTAAACGGGAACCATTATTATTATTGACGATTTGAACCTTTTCATGAGGAAGAATCCCTACTTGGTCCATCAAATTCTGGTCAATTGTAATACTCCCCACATAATTCAAGTTCGCTTCCGTTACCCGGGCGCGATGGATTTTGGCTTTCATCATGGTGCGAAACATCATGTTCCTCCTTACCGCTCATCCTGCTGTCTCTTCTCCTTTTTCATTAAAAACCACATTATCGATCAGCCTCGCCTTTTCATAAAAGACCGCAGTGGCCAGTATGACAGGTCGTTCGATGGTTTTTACGAATTCTAACTCAGGATAGGATAATAATTCAATATAATCTATTTTACCATGAGTTTGGCTTTCAAGAAACTTCCGGGTAGACCGCACAACTTCTTCTGGTCTTGTTTCTCCATTACACACAAGTTCCCTGCCATATTGTAATGCCTTCTGAATGGCGGGAGCTTCCTCTCTTTCCTTAGCAGAAAGGTGGACATTGCGGCTGCTTTTCGCAAGACCATCCGCTTCTCTAACCGTTGGAACAGGAACAAGTTCAATCGGGAAGTTATAATCCTTGATAAGAGCATCCACGACAGCTACCTGCTGTGCATCTTTCATCCCGAAATACGTCCGTGTCGGGCGGGTGATGTGAAACAGTTTCGTCAGTACTGTGACCACCCCTTCAAAATGACCGGGACGGCTTCTTCCACACAAGGCATCCGTACGTCCTTCAACTGACATATGGATGGAAAGTGGGTTTGGATACATCGAATCTGTCGAAGGTAAGAAAATCAGATCTGCACCGTTTTCTTCAGCCACCTTCTTATCGTGATGTTCATCCCGGGGGTAGGTTTCTAAATCCTCACCTTCACCGAACTGTAAGGGATTTATGAAAATACTAAGAATCACAAAATCATTTTCTTTTCGTGCTTCTTTGATCAAACGGACATGTCCTTCATGGAGATATCCCATAGTTGGAACAAAACCGATTGATTTTCCTTCTTTAATAAGCTCTGTTACTTTGTTCTGTACTTTTTCCACTTCTTTCATAACTTCCATGTCGGCTCCCCTTATTCTTCTGGCAGTACTGAAACATCCATGGTGAATGTATGTTGTTCTTCTGGAAAAGCTTTGGATTTAACTTCGTTCACATAGGTTTGCACAGCTTCTCCTAATAAATGATTACTATCGACATAGGGTTTCACAAATTTAGGCAGACGTTCAACCCCGTATCTTAATATGTCGTGATAGACAAGGACCTGGCCATCGCATTCTGCACCGGCTCCTATTCCGATCGTAGGGATGGATATTCGCTTGGTAATGACCTCTGCCAACTGGTGTGGAATACATTCTAATACGATGGCCATAGCTCCGGCCGCTTCGATTTCAAGCGCCTCATCCAACAGACGCTGGGCGGCTTCACGATCTTTCCCTTGAACTTTATAACCTCCCAATACGTTGACTGATTGAGGTGTCAATCCAATATGTCCGACCACCGGGATCCCCGCGTGGACAAGCTTAGACATGATTTCCGCAACTTCTCCGCTTCCCTCAAGTTTTAAAGCTTGCGCACCTGTTTCTTGATACAGTCTTCTCCCGTTTTTCAATGCTTCTTCTATAGAAATATGGTAAGACATAAACGGCATATCAATCACTTTGAACGTATCACCTGCTCCACGCGCTACAGCTTTCCCATGATGGACCATGTCCTCGATGGTAACAGGGATGGTTGAATCGTAGCCAAGCACAGTCATCCCTAAACTATCCCCTACGAGAATCATATCTGCCTTTGCCTCTTCTGCCATTTTGGCTGATGGAAAATCGTAACCGGTGATCATAGCGATTTTTTCCTGGTCTTGCTTCATACGTAGAAATTGGTTTTTGTTACGCATGATATCCTCCCTCTCCCCAATGAATTTCTGCTGAATACAGCTTTTCATGGTTCCCATCACGATCTCTCACACAAAGAGCCCCGTCTGGTTCTATCCCTACTAAAGTAGCCTTCCACGTTCGTTTCATAGTTGAAATCGTTACCTCTTCACCAATCCGATAGCCATGCTTTTCCCAGTTTGCCTTTATCGCCTCAAAACCATCGGATTCGTATTGATCATATGTACGTTCGAACAAACGCAAAATGTGCTGAACCGTTTCTTGAATGTTCCACTCTTCACCTGCTTCATTCTTAAGGGAAGATGCTTTGTGGCGGATATCCTCAGGAATCTCTTCTCCATTCTGGTTAACGTTCATCCCTATTCCCACTACAATATACTGGATTGCATCCTGCTCTGCCTGCATCTCTGTCAGAATACCAGAAACTTTTTTATGATGGATGAGCAAATCATTCGGCCACTTGATTTGTGGCACAAGTGCAGACCTTTCCGAAATCATTTCAGCCAGCACAGTCGCTGCAAGCAAGGTCAGCTGCGGCGCTTTGAATGGTGGTAAATTCGGTCTTAACAAAATACTCATCCAAATGCCTTTTCCTTTGGGTGAGTCCCATTTCCTTGCCATACGGCCTTTTCCTTTAACTTGCTCATCAGCGATAACAACGGTCCCGTGCGGCTTTCCCTGCTTAGCCATTTGGTGCACGATCTCCTGTGTCGACTCCACCTGGTCGTAATGGAAAAGCTGATGGCCGATCCATTCTGTGTCCAATCCCCACTGTAAAGTATTTTCACTCATTTTATCAGGGGAAGACAATATTTTATAGCCTTTTCTTTGAACAGCTTCAATGTCATAGCCGTCCTTTTTCAACTCATTCATATGTTTCCAAATGGCAGTTCTTGAGATGTTTAATTGATTGGAAAGTTCCTGTCCGGAAATATGCCCATCTTTTTTATTCAATAGTTCAATTAATTGTTTACGGGTGGATTCCACGCTAAGACCCACTCCTTTATCTTTTCGTAGTCATTTTCGATATTTTCTTTTATGATTTCGTATTCTATCTGCTCCATGGCTTTAGAAATCCACGGTCCTTTACGGATATCTGGATACAATGCAATAAGATCTTCCGCTTGAAAGGTGATCTCCTTCCTGCGTTGCACAGGCAGTTGCTTCCTTTTCTGTTCAATAATGCTTTTGAGATCTTCCTCTACTTGACCAAGAGCCTGTAGCAAGCGGGCAAATGAATCAAATAACTCCGCAGGAAGACGATACACAAGCCATGCTGTCACATCTCGATGCTCCTCATACGCTTCTACTGCCTTTAATAAGGAGCCCGCCTGTCGTTTTGTTGAATTGGACAATTTCCACCTCTTCACAAAATGGTCCAGACTTAACTTCTCATCCAACGTTATAAAGTAAGCTAATAACTCATGCCAATGTTGTAACGGTACGCTTGGTGCCAGCTCACTCAAGTCAAATTGATTAATAATCGGCAGTTGATGGTGAAGCCGGGTCTCCGTAAGTAGTTCCAATCCATTTCTAAAACCTTTTCCAGCGTACATTTTTTGGACCTCTACTGCAATTCTTTCAATTGATATATAAGCAAGTAAAGCCGACTCTGCATCTAAAGCTTCTTTAGTAGAAGCGTCTAAAGTAAATGAAAGCTGACTGGAAAAGCGAATCGCACGCATCATTCTAAGAGGGTCTTCACGGAATCTGTGAAAGGGATCGCCCACCGCTTCAATCGTCTTATTCTGAATCGCTATCCGCCCTTCATAAGGGTCTATGAAATTCCCGCAGCGGTCCATAGCTATCGCATTCATTGTAAAGTCTCTTCGGGCTAAATCAATAGCAATATCACGAACGAATGTCACTTCATCAGGGTGCCGGTAGTCTTCATAACCTTTTTCAGTGCGGTAAGTGGTTACTTCGTAAGACACTGATTGATGACGAACGATGACGGTACCATGTTCAATTCCTACCGGGATCACTTTATCAAAAATCTCTTGAATCCGTTGAGGAGGTTCTGATGTGGCAATATCAATATCTCCGATTGGTCGGCCACTTATGAAATCACGCACAGAACCACCAACCACAAAAGCTTCTCCTCCCGCCTGCTCAATTCTTTCAATCACTTCGAATGCCGGGTGGAAGACAGGATCAATTTTCATCATATAACACCTGATCATAAAGTTTCTCGTATTCACTAAGAATTGTTTCCGTAGCGAATTTATCATTGACGGTGCGTTTGGCCTGGTCAGCCATGGACTTGTGCAGCGCTTTATCTTGCAGGATTTTTTTAGCGAAATACGCTGTTTGCTCTATATTCCCAAGCTCGGCAATATAACCGGTTTCGCCATGATCAATGACCTCCGGGATTCCCCCTACATTCGTACCGATACAAGGGACACCACACGCCATCGCTTCAAGTAAAACAAGTCCAAAACTTTCCTTTTCAGATAACAATAACTTCAAATCAGAGATAGAGAGCAGCTCACTTACATTTTCCTGTTTCCCCAGGAATAGCACTTGATCTTCCAGCCCCAGGTCATGGACAAGTTGATGACATTCCGAGTATTCAGGACCATCTCCGACCAGTAAAAGCTTAGCTGGAAGTTCTTGTGCAACATCCGCGAATGTCCGAATTACATCCGGAACCCTCTTAACACGTCTGAAATTCGAGATATGAATAAGAACCGCATCTTCTTCTTTAATACCATAATGTGACTTCAAATCCAGGTCTGGCTTACGATGATATTCTCTTTCATCTACAAAATTGTAAATCACATCGATAGAACGCTCTGTTTGCAGCCGGTCCTTCGTCTGTTCAACAAGACTATGTGATACAGCTGTAACCCTATCCGATTGCTCAATACCAAACTTGATCATTTGTTTCAAACTCGAATCAATTCCTAAAACTGTAATATCCGTTCCGTGCAGTGTCGTAATGATTTTAACGTCACGTTCACACATTTGTTTGGCTAAAATAGCACAAACCGCGTGCGGCATTGCATAATGGACATGAAGAATGTCCAACTCTTCCCTGTTTATAACCTCTGCCATTTTAGCTGCGAGTGCTAAATCATAGGGAGGATGCTGGAAAACTGGATAGTTGCTTACCTCCACCTCGTGGTAATAAATGTTTGGGTAGACCCGATTCAACCGGAAAGGTACTTGAGATGCTACAAAATGGATCTCATGGCCTTGCTCAGCTAACAGTTTTCCCAATTCAGTTGCAATAACACCTGACCCCCCTACAGTGGGGTAACACGTGATTCCTATTTTCGCCATACATATTCACTCCTGCTTTCTGTTCTCTTCAATGATCGTCCGCCATTCAAAATCTTCATGATCCAAAGCTTTGATCATGATATCTGCTCCAGCTAAGTTGGTCGCTACAGGAATTTGGTGCACATCACACAGTCTTAGAAGCGCACTGATATCAGGCTCATGAGGTTGAGCAGTCAATGGATCGCGGAAAAAAATCACCATGTCCATTTCTTCAGCAGCAATTTTCGCACCGATTTGCTGGTCACCCCCAAGCGGACCGGATTGGTAGCGGGTTATAGACAAGCCTGAAGACTCAGATATTTGCTTTCCAGTTGTTCCTGTAGCGAATAGTTGGTGTTTGGATAAAATAGTATGATAGCTTTTTGCAAATTGAATGATATCTTTCTTTTTTTTGTCGTGAGCAATCAGTGCAATATTCATATACGTCTCTCCCCTTTAGTCAAGTAAATATTCGAGACCATAAACAAGGACATCCAGATCCATTACTTTCTCAGTTGCAAGCTTCACCCCACTCATAAATGATTCACGGTGAATGGAATCATGTTTTACAGTGAGCGTTTCTCCCAACCCTCCGAAAATGACTTCCTGGTGAGCCACAAGTCCTGGCAGCCGCATACTATGTATTTTCATTCCTTCTACATCTGCTCCACGGGCACCTTCGAGCGTTTCTTTTTCATCTGTATGCCCCTGATGATGTGGCTCACGCATTTCTTTGATCAACTCAGCTGTTTTAACGGCTGTGCCAGAGGGAGCATCCAACTTTTGATCATGATGCTTTTCGATAATCTCAACATCCGGGAAATGCTTGGCTGCCCATTTAGCGAATTGCATCATTAACACCGCTCCAATGGCAAAATTGGGTGCAATAACTGCCCCGGTTTTTTTCTCTTCCGACAATTGCATCAATTCATCCAGCTGCTCTCGGGTAAAACCAGTTGTACCGACCACTGGACGAACCCCATTCTCAAGTGCAAGTTTCGTATGTTTATATCCATTCTCCGGAGTGGTCAAATCAATAAGAACATCAGCATCCACTTGCCTCAAGCATGCTTCTGCATCCGTGTAAATCACTGCATCAAATGGTGGTAAGCCATCTATATCAGAAACTTTCCTGCCCTCATGCTTGCGGTCTATACAAGCAGATAAAGACAATGCAGGCTGTTTTTCGATCATTTTCAACGCCTCACTGCCCATTTTACCACGCGGGCCTGCGACAATCACTTTTATCTCACTCATCATCTTCTCCTCCTTCTTTTCTTGTCCAGCGATCTTTATCTCTCGTTTCTATTTTACCCATCGATTGTTCAAATGCGTCGGATAAATCGATATCCAGAGAATTGGAAAAGCATGTCAATACGAAAATGATATCACCTAATTCTTCCTCTATGGCCTTATCTTTTTCTGTGGACTTCTTAGGTTTTTCACCATATCTATGATTGATTTCTCTCGCCAGTTCTCCCACTTCTTCAGTCAATCTTGCCTGCAGGCTTAAAGGAGAGAAATAACCTTCTTTAAATTGGGATATGTAATCATCGACTCTCTTCTGTATATCGTTTGTCGTATAGCTCAACTTTCGTCCCTCCCGCTTCCTTAATGTATTCTCCCTAAATGTTAGCCAAAAGGTTGTCGTTTGACAAATTATACGTCTGTAAACTCACATCCTACAACATTGCCGGTTTTTCATCTATTCTCTATAATGGATATCGTGTGAAATATAAATGGAGGTGAGTAAATGAAGGTCTTTGGCTTACGGGTGAAAAACATCATATTAATACTTATCGGTTCTGCGATTTTTTCTTTTGGACTCGTCCACTTCAATATTCAAAATGAATTAGGCGAAGGTGGATTTACTGGTATTACTCTCTTGCTATTATACTTATTCAATTGGGATCCTGCTGTTATGAATATTGTGCTCAATATTCCTGTCCTCATTATAGGATGGAAAATCCTTGGCCGACAGACTTTTTTATATTCTTTGATCGGGATTGTAGCCGTATCTGTTTTCATTAAAATTTCCCAGCAGTATATGATCCACTTTGACTTAGCTTCCGATTTGACACTAGCTGCCCTATTCGCAGGTGTATTCATCGGCGTTGGACTCGGTATCATCTTCCGTTATGGGGGCACTACTGGTGGGGTGGATATCATTGCCCGGCTTGTGCATAAATACATGGGGTGGAGTATGGGGAGGGCTATGTTCGTCTTTGATGCAATTGTCATCTTCATATCTATCATTACCTATTTGGAATACACAAAAGGGATGTACACCCTTGTGGCCGTATTCGTCGGGGCAAGAGTCATCGATTTCATTCAAGAAGGAGCTTATGCAGCCAGAGGTACAACAATCATCTCTGAAAAAAGCGAAGAAATTTCGAAGCATGTCATGGAAGAAATGGATCGAGGTGTCACAATACTCGAAGGACGCGGTTCATTTTCTGGTGAAAAAAGAGACGTCCTCTATTGTGTAATTGGAAAAAATGAAATCGTCCGATTGAAAAGTCTCGTCGATCATATTGACCCCCACGCTTTTGTTGCTGTCAGCCATGTACACGACGTTATGGGTGAAGGTTTTACATTAGATGAAAACAAAAACCCATTGGATTAAATCAAAAGCGCAAGCGCCTTGTTCAGCCTCGACAAGCTTAAGAACATTAGACTTGTGGAGCGACCTTTCTCCACAAGACTAATGGACTTAAGACCTCGAGAGGCTAGGCGCTGGAGCTGGACGGATCAAAAGCGCAAGCGCCTTGTTCAGCCTCGACACGCTTAAGAACATTAGTCTTGTGGAGCGACCTTTCTTCACAAGACTAATGGACTTAAGACCTCGAGAGGCTAGGCGCTGGAGCTGGATGGATCAAAAGCGTAAGTGCTGGTCTCCCCCAAGCAGCTTACGAGAAGTTGGATCACTGGTCACTGGCTCATCCATTGCTAAAAATCCACTGACGGTCATACATTATATTTCCTAACATTGAAAAAGCCCCGATTCGCATTGAATCGGGGCTTTTTCTGATATTAAGTTTACTCTTCACCCATGCCCATAAACATAAAGATGAACCGTAATAATTCTGCCAATGCTACTAGTGCTCCCGCTACATATGTCATAGCTGCAGCGTTGAGTACTTTTTTCGTTTTCCGTTCTTCATCGTTTCGGATGACACCTGTAGAAACGAGCTGACTCATCGCCCTGTTCGATGCATCGAATTCTACAGGCAGTGTAATCAATTGGAAGAGCACAGCTGCTGCGAAGAAGACGATTCCTACGAATAACAGACCGGTCATTTGCAACAGCATTCCACCAATGATCAAAAAGATGGAGATATTAGAGCCAAAACTGGCCACCGGTACAAGAGCACTACGGAACCTTAGGAATGCATAATCCTGGGCATCCTGTATCGCATGCCCTACCTCGTGGGCCGCCACAGCAGCACCAGCTGTAGATCGCCCGTGGTAAATTTCGGAGGATAAACGAATCACCTTGGAACGTGGGTCATAGTGATCAGTCAAATGACCTCTTACTTCTTCGACAGCTACATTATATAGACCATTATCATCTAAGATCTTTCTAGCCACTTCAGCGCCGGACATGGATGAGGAAGTGGGAACTTTTGAATACTTTTTATAAGTCTTTTTTACTTTTGATTGAGCCCAGATCGGAATAATAATAATCAAGGCGAAATAAAGAATAAAACTCATCGTACATTCCTCCGTCTTGGATGTGTTTGCTTAGGTTAATTTTAGTCAAAATGACTGATAAAATCAACTATTATCACTTTTAACCATGTGTCTAATTTTTGAACGACTTTTAAATTGTCTTAATGAAACATATAGGAGTGTAATCAAGATCGTTCCCCCGACAATGAAAGCTGTCCAAATGACTGCATCGCCAGCTATACCATCATCTGTCTGCTTTATTTTATTCAAATGTGCAATTAATTGTTTACGCTCGTTCATTGAATCTTTTACAGTCAGCTTGTTAAATGACACCTTTGCAGTATCAACTACTTCAGCTTCATAAATAGTTGATACTGCAGGAGATATGTTTTCCCACAACTCATTTAATTCTAAAGAACTATTCTGAGGGTTTTCGATTGAGGAAGAAAGAACCTCCAGCTTTTCCCTTACTATTTCATGAGGTTGACTTGAAGTGAAAATTTCAATAAATACAATTATTTGTTCTGACCTTTTAGTTTCAGAATTTATGGCAGGTGTTTCATTCAATTGGCGCCATGTGTCCTGGTGTCTAGGGGAAAGTGTTTGTACATATTGTTCCATTTCAGGCAGTCGGTTATTCAATAACCGGTCGGCTAACTCATACTTTTCATCCATGACCAACCAATTATATTGCGTAATGAACGATTCCCATGAAGACAGATTTTTTTCCGTCCCTTCTATTTGGCTCAATGGTATGAGTGTGAAAATAAGAGAACATAGTATGATGATTGCCCGTCCCATTTCACTTCTCCCCTCTCATTAGAAGTCTTACTTAGAATCTATGAGAGATGAAGAGGGATTAGACCCACCTGTAAATTTTTCAGATAGAAAATATGCTGTCCCTATACATAAAATACTTAACCAAAAAGTGAAATAACCGATTTGATCCATGTGTTCAACGATTGCCGGATAAACAGGCATTTGTTCGAAAACATAATCAATCACATCATTATGCAGCGTCCATACAGCCGCAACGATGATGTGTCTTAAACGTATCGCATAATAGGGTGCATATAGAAGCCCCTGAACAGCCATAGCACCATGAGAAATAATAAGCATATACCCTGTCCACGGCAAAGAGCCGTATTCTAAGAACGTCAACCCGTTCATCACCACAGCCCACAGTCCATATTTCATCAGAGTAATGACAGCAAGTGCCTCGATATAAGGCACGTTTTTACCAAAAATAAAAAAAGCTAAAAAAATCGTAAAGAACATACTTGCGGTCGGACTGTCTGGGACGAAGATCAGAAAGATCGGTTCCGTTACAGATAATTGTGATTCATACCATATATAGCCATATATTGTTCCAAAAAGGTTCACGACAAATAATAATAATAAAAAACTTCTCTTCGTCAATATGTAGGGGATAATGCTCTTCATCATCATTCTGCCCTCCTATACAAATGAAGCCGCGCTTATCTAAGCGCGGCTTTTTAGATCAATTAAGTATCTAATTATTCTTCCGATCCAGACCCTTCTCCGGATTCAGAAGATCCTTCACCTGATGATCCTTCTTCAGATCCTTCTCCGGACCCTTCACCTGATGATCCTTCTTCAGATCCACCTTCACTACCTTCACCTGAACCAGCCTGAGCGACGAACTCAGCTAATTGTTGAAGTTCTTCATCAGAGCCACCGAATATTCCAGATGGCATCTCGCCGATTCCGTTGACAGCAATATCTTTAACTTGTTCGACAGATACTTCTGCGTCAATCAATGACGGGTAGTTCCCTTGTCCTTGCAATGCATCCCCGTGGCAGCTCATACAGTTTGCTTCATATAAAGCATACCCAGGATGATCTTTATTGATTGTTGACTCGACAGCTTCCACATTCACACCATACTTCTCCGCACGCATTTCATAATCGGCATGAGATACAGATTCATATGTCAACCAGAATGTAGCAATAAAACCTATCAGCATCAAACCAACAGCAATCGGACGTTTATGAGGGCGGCGTTCCGGACCTCGATCCAGGAATGGTGCAAGCAATAGAGCACCGAAAGCCAAACCAGGCATGACGATGGCACCTAGAACGATAAACTCGCCACCAGCAAATTGGTATTTCAGAAACTGGTATAAGAATAAGAAGTACCAGTCAGGTAACGGAATATAGCCTGCGTTGTTTGGATCAGCTTGTTGCTCGAGTGGTGATGGGTGAGCAGCAGTCAAAATCAGGAATCCAATCAGGAATACAGCACCAACGAGCCATTCTTTCAATAAGAAGTTCGGCCAGAATGCTTCCGTACGTCCTGGATACTCAGAATAGTCTTTTGGTAAATTGGCTTTTGTTTCGGCGGTAATACGTGAATCACCGACGAATTTCATCCCTTTTCCTCTATGCACAGCTTTCCCTCCTTTTTACATTACTTTATTATAGTGGACCGGAAATACCTTGTTTACGGATCAAGACAAAGTGGAAAGCCATCAACCCGAACAGTGCAGCCGGCAAGAAGAACACGTGGATCGCAAAGAAACGTGTAAGTGTTTGAGCCCCTACAATTGACGGGTCTCCTGCAAGAAGTGTCCGTACTTGATCTCCGATAAACGGTGTCGCAGCTGCGATTTCGAGACCTACTTGAGTCGCGAAGTAAGCTTTGTTATCCCATGGCAGCAGGTACCCTGTAAAGCCTAAACCAAGCATGACGAAGAACAACAGGACCCCAATGACCCAATTCAACTCACGAGGTTTCTTATAAGCTCCTTGGAAAAATACCCGCAACGTATGTAGAAACAACATGACGATGACAAGACTCGCGCCCCAGTGGTGCATACCGCGAACGATTTGGCCGTAAGCGACCTCACGCTGCAAATAATAAACGGATTTCCATGCGTTCTCAATATCTGGTACATAATACATGGTCAAGAACATACCAGATAGAATTTGGATGACGGTGATAAAGAACGTCAATCCTCCAAAACAATATACAAAAGCTGAAAAGTGGTGTGCTGGGTTTACATGTTCCGGCACTTCGTGATCGGCAATATCACGCCATAGCGGGGTGATATCTACACGCTCATCCACCCAATCATAAATCTTTTGAAGCATGTATTATGCCCCCCCTCTTTCTTGAGCTTCACCTAAGTAAAGCATGCCTTCTTCTACTTTGTGTTCGAACATCGGCAATGGTGCCGTCGGTGGAGTTCCTGGTACATTGACTCCATCTTTCGTGTACCGGCCACCATGACATGGACAGAAAAACTCTTTTGGATACTCCTCATTAGAAGCCCAGTCGACTGTACACCCTAAGTGAGTACAAATCGGAGATAATGCTACAATTTCATCATTCTCATTTCTGTACACCCACGCTGTTTTTTGGACTTCGGATTCATACCAAGCATCGACCTGATCGATCGTCCATTCAAAACGTTGTGGTTCATTCGTAATTTCATCAACGGAAGCTACGGAGATAAAATCTCCACCTTCTTTCGTTTTCAATACAGGATCGATTGCAAAACGAACCATCGGTGCCAGCATTCCGGCTGCCATAAAGCCGCCTACACCAGTCAGTGTGTAGTTTAAAAATTGACGACGGGATACTCGTTTTTTATCGCTCATTCTTTTCCCCCCTCTATGCTGTAATCCATGCGACATGGATTGATTACACACAGTTTACTAGGACATTACCATGATAGCGCAATCTAAAGGCGCGGTCAATAAATTATCATACCTTGTCGTAACTTTTCATAATTACCAATACGATTGAATCAATTCGTTGATTTGATGGGCTTGTTCCTTCACGAACGATTGGGTTTCCGTTGATTGAATGTTGCCTGATTGAAGTCCTGGGACCCATAAAAGCTGTCCATTCAGGTAGGACTCATACCTTTTCCATTTACTATCGAAAGTGAATAGGAAAACATGGTGAAAAGGCTGCTCCTGAAATTTGCTGATCCATCGGTTCAATCGTTCGACTTCGCTCTCATTTGAACCATTCAGATAATTATAGTCCGGAGCCAGGAAGATACGGCCCCGGTATTCTTTTTCTATAAGGTTTGAAAACACCTGGTTCAATTCCCTTTGGAAAGCGTGCTTGACCATCTCGTCGTCTGCTGAAGGATCGAAAGAGACCAAAGGGATCAAAACCGTATCAATATATTGTTTTTCTGGTAGATATTGTGTAGTATCTGCTTTTGTCCAGCGCATCATTCATTCATTCCTTTACTATGTAACTTCTTCTCTATTCTACTACATTCCGACAAAAATTAAAGCGCAAACATACCCAATTAATGGTGAATTCCTGAAGATTTCATTTTTTCCTGCCAATAACATGAGCGCAAGCGCCATATTTACCAACATTTGATCGAATTCGTCCTTTACAACAAAAAGGAGCAGAGGAAACACTTCTAAAATCACAGCACCTTTTTTTAAAAAAGTACAAAAAAACAGGACCACCAATTAAGGCGGCCCTGACTCTGACTTTTCATAAAAACGTATTCAAATCCTGTTTCACTTTTTCAAGTTTGGTACATAATTCCTTGAATTCTTCTCGTTTTCCGTTTACGAGTGCTTCATCGATGGAATCTTCAATTCGCTTTTGACTGTGCTGTAATAAACTTACAGATAACAACCGTTCCGCTTCATTTTTATCCCGGTCATTCAGATAATAATCTTTTGGAAGGTAAGGGTTCTCTTCAAGAACTAGAGCATATTTAGAACACTGTTGGGCATTTTCGAAGTTCATTTGAATATAAACCGGCTCGCCTTGATTCATTCTTAAATCATGAAACGATTTTTCAGCGTCATTTGTCATCACTTGGCCTTTATAAAACCGAAAAGGAGGATCAGAAACTCCCTGGGCGCTGATTTCCATCCCCCGCGGGCAGAACTTTACTTCTTGAACGAAATGAACGCTTGATAAAAGCGACTCATGATTCATCAAATAATTCAGAATCCAGACACTTTCCCTTTTTTTCAATTGAAAATGATTCAAAAACCAGCGGACAAAGTCTTTTTTCTCATCCACAGAAATTGGTGTTTGCATATGCGCCCCTCCTGCGCTTTATTGATCATCTCATTGTTCTTTAAGCCGCTCGACGAAGTCTTCGATTTCTGTATCTGTCGGATCAATGGCCAAATATTCTTCGAATACTTGCTGGCCTTCTTTCATTCTTCCTTCTTCAACTAAGAAATAGGCATAAGATTTCAGGAATTCAGTGTCTTCTTTCAATGCTGGGTATGCTTGTTTATATTGTTCATATGCATCTTTGAAACGCTCTTCTTCTTCATAAGCTTGAGCCAATTCCCACAAGTAATTCGGATCTTCTTCTCCTAGAGCGATCAGTTCGTTGATCAGTTCGATGATATTATCATGATTTTCATCTTGTTTGAAGTTTTCAATCAAAAACAGGACAGCTTCTTTATAACCAGGGTCAAGCGCAACAGCTTCCCTCATCATTTGATAACCTTCTTCTTTGTTACCTTGTCGATGAGAGAGAGTTCCGGCAAGGTGATAAAGTTCCTTGTTGAACTCATCTTTTGCTAACCCTTGCTTAGCCATATCCAAAGCCTGCTGGGGCATTCCCTCTGAATCATAGGCTTGAGCTAAGTGTTGATAGACAGATTGGAAATAAGGATCCTTTTCAATCAGTTCTTCCCAAACATGAATCGCGATATCATTACGGTTAGCTTGAAATGCAACAAACCCATATCGGAACATTACATCTGGATTATCTTCTTCGACTTTTTGGAAAAAGTCCAAGGCTTGTTCGAATTCTCCATTTGCTGCATAAGCTTCCGCCAACCGTGTAGCCACTTCAATATCACCAATCACCGGTTCGTGATGCATCGCATTCTCATAATATGGAATGCTCTTCGAGTACTCCCCGTTTGAAAATGCCAATTCACCTAAAGCGAAATCGATGATGGAAGAGTTCGGTTCCACACGTTTAGCTGTCAACAATTTTTGTTCAGCCACTTCATAAAGTCCTTGTGCTTGGTAAAGATCGGCAAGCTGTACAAGTGCCTGCAAATAATCTTCGTCTTCCGGACCAAACTGATTCAACAATTCAATCGCCTCGTCATCTTCATCCAAGTCAATGTGGATTTCTGCCATCATCACTTTCAGTTCCTGTTCTTTCGGATAGCGTTGGATGAGTTCATGAAGAACCATTTTCGCTTCTTCCAACATCCCCCATTGTATATAAAGCTCTGCAATGGTAAAGCGCTCTTCTTCATCCGCATCGGGTAGATATTCTGTTAAAGTTTTGATTGCGTCTTCCGTCTTATGGGCTTCCATTTGACGGATGGCCTTTTGTATTTCCTCCATGATGACATCCTTTCCATCTTAAGCAAAATGCTTGTGAATCTTCACTTTTATATGAGTGCCGGGCTGAGGATCGGTCAAATTCTGGTTGACCTGTCTCACCTGACCATTCATGATCGTTACATCTGGAACAGCATTATGATATCTGAATTTCTCGTGTTCATCAAACGTTCTGTCCGTTTGAATCCAATACAAGTTATAATCAGCTTGACCACCTGGGAGGATGCCTCCTTTATTAGGAAAAATACCACTATCCCTTAAGTTTTGAGCTGATACGACTTCATCGTCCTGCATGTCTGTTAGTTTAATCATACCATACTGTTCACAGAGTGAAGACCACAATTCTGAATAGTTGTTCGACGTATTCTCTGTATCTTTGACGAACAATGTCAAAGGGATTCTTTTGTAAGCCTGCGCCTGAGTCAGCCATTCCCAGCAAACACCTTCCAACTCTTCTCTGGACTGCACTTCAATACATAAAAAGGGGCTTCCTTTCCGGGCGAAAAACCGGATCAACTCTGGTCGAAGCCATTTTACCGGAACGACAGGTAAAATCATATAATCCAGAGGAAGCTGCTTGAACTTCTGCAAAAAGTGGTCATAATGCTCTCGATAATGACGTAAGCTAGTCACTAGGTGTTGTATGAGCAGCAAGGTACACCCTCTTTTTATGTAATTCTCTGCTGTTTTTTCAGGTAATACACAATCGGCTAACGGCTCTTGAGTATCTATCATTACATGACCCGGAGCAACGACAAAGTTATCCAGCACCAAATTCTTATAGCGGTGACTCCCTATGCGATCTCTGACGAACTTGCCCTCACATACTGTCAACTCTCTGAAAACCGGCCCTGTATCTTCTTCTACATCAGCTTGAAACCAATAAGCTCCCATACGACTCAAACCTCCAAGCAGGCTTTTTATATCGTATGAGAGCTTTGCATAAACTATGAAGTTAATTTAACATAGGACGTCATTTAAATGTTCAAAAAAAGTAGGGTATGAGATATTTATACAATCTTTATCATGGATTGTTACATGATTGGATGTGACTAATGAGGCGATTGCTCCCATCATTCCGATTCGGTGGTCGCCATAGGAATTAATCACTCCACCTTCCAAATGAGATTTGCCGTGGATGATTATTCCATCTTTGAGAGCTTCAACGTTTGCCCCGAGCCTATTCAATGTATCAACAACTGCCTCTATGCGATCTGTTTCCTTATGTCTCAACTCTTCCGCGTCTTTGATGATGGTAGTTCCTTCAGCTTGTGTGGCAGCTAATGCGATAATCGGGATTTCGTCAATGACGTTAGGGATAATCTCCCCGTCCAAAGTAATTCCATTCAAATTACTGCTTTGAATATGGATATCACCTACAGGCTCACGCCCTACATGAGTATGGACGTCCGTTTTGATCGCCGCTCCCATTTTCTCTAGTGCATATAGAATTCCAATTCTCGTTTTATTCAGACCGACATCACGTATCGTAAGTTGACTATTTGGTGTGATCGACGCTGCAACAATAAAAAAGGCTGCTGAAGAAATATCTCCAGGTACACGTATGTCCGAAGCTTTCGGTTGTTGGCCACCCTCGATGGTAATCGCTCGGCCATCAATATCGAGGTCTACTCCGAACTCAGGCAATAACATCTCCGTATGATTACGGGTTTCTCCTATTTCAATGACTTCAGTTTTTCCTTTTGCAAGCATACCAGCTAATAACAAGGCAGATTTTACTTGAGCACTTTTCACTTTCAATTCATGCCTATAGCCTGAAAGTTTCTTTCCATTAAATGCCAGGGGAAGCAGCGATCCTCCCTCTCTCCCGGTAATATCCGCGCCCATTTCTTGCAGGGGGGCCACAACCCGGTCCATCGGTCTTCTTGATAAAGAAGTATCACCAAATGCAGTCGTAAATAATGGTAATCCAGCTAACACACCGCTCATCAAACGGGCAGTGGTCCCTGAATTGCCAAAGTTTATTGGACTTGAAGGCTCGTTCAACCTGGTGATTCCTTCGCCATGCACTATGAGTGCTCCCCCGTCCTGTTCAATCTTGACGCCCATCATTCGAAAGGCTTCTACTGTACGGAGGCAATCCTCACCAGTTAAAAAGTATTGGATGTGAGAGGTACCCTCAGCTAAAGAAGAAAAAATGGCTGCTCTGTGGGAAATCGATTTATCACCTGGGACACGCAGCTCACCTCTCAACTTCTTATCTGTAGATTTCAGTTCAATCGTAGACATGGGATTCCTCCTTCATTGTTGGATCATAACTTCATAATTATGGTGAGCAAGTACTTGTTTGCTAGCCGTTTGTTCTCTATGCGTTGCGAAGCTGATTCGTAAAACCCCTGTGATCCCTTCTCTGATTTCAAGGATTTGAATATTTTTAATACTTATTTCCTCTTTCGCCAAGATACCGATCACATCATGAATGGCACCTGGCTGGTCATGGATATCAACATATATGTCGTAAAAAGCAGGAATCGCTCCTTTTTCTTTTACAGGCAAGCCATCCCTGTACTGCTTTGCGTCAAATAGATATTGAAAGGTTTGCTCTTTCGCTTCATCACATAAGTAAGAACGGACACGCTCCATTTCGCCGATCCAATCATCAAGCATGGATATGAGCAAATGACGATTCTGAAAAAATATATCCTGCCATAATTTCGGGTTGCTGGAAGCGATCCGTGTGATATCTTTGAATCCTCCGGCTGCAAGCTGTTCGATATAAGGATGAGTTTCCTGCCAGATTCTAGCTTGGTGTACGAGAGATGATGCTATCAAATGCGGGAAATGAGAAATGACAGCTGTCATTTCATCATGTTCCTTTGTCGTGAATGTTAAGAAACGTGCCTCCGTTTGAGAAAATAAGTCTTTGAGCCTCTCCGCTTCACTCGTGGTCGCATGGACAGAAGGTGTCAAAACATAGATGGCATTTTCAAAGAGGTGTGGCTTTGCAGCGGTATAACCTTGTTTATGTGACCCTGCCATCGGATGTCCCCCTACAAATGAGAAGAAAGGGTGCTCTAAACGATTGGCTGCTTCCAAAACTTGATTTTTAACGGATGATACATCAGTCACTAACAACGGTTTGTTTAATTCAATAGACTCAAGTATTTGTAAATATTCGATAGTCACAGAGATGGGTGTGGCCAAAATACATAAATCTGCTTCGAGTATGGCTTTACTGAAATCAGAAGAAGCTTGATCGATGACACCTTGTTTCAACGCCATATTCACCGTGGCCTCATCTCCATCGATTCCAATAATGAAGACATCTTCTTTTTTCGTGACATTCATCGCGAGTGACCCACCGATTAGTCCTAATCCTACGATCAATACGGTTTGTTTCATTACTTCTCACCAGAAGCTAACTTTTGCTTCATGGCCTCCTGTATTTGTTCCATATCGTCTTTCTTTCCTATGGTCAATCGAATTGTATTCGGTAACCCTAGAGCTTCACCGGATCGCACAATGAAACCTTTGGTCAATAAGTGTTCGAACATTTCATCACCACTTATTGGCAAATGGATCAAAAGAAAGTTAGCCTGTGTATCATAATAGGAAAGTCCGTGGTCATCACAGAACTCCATCAAAGATTTTTTGTTCTTGTGGTTTTCTTTAACTGTTTCCTCAATGAATTCTTGATCATCAAGAGCCAGCAATGCTGCAGCTTGTGCAACGGTCGATGTATTGAAAGGCTCGCGGGATGGCTCTAGGATTTGGATGACCTCAGGGTGAGCAACACCATATCCGATACGTAGTCCAGCTAACCCGTACGCCTTGGAGAAGGTACGCAAAACCAGCAGGTTCGGGTATTTTTTCAGGGCAGCAAGCGAATCGAATGCATCTTCAGCTTCTAAATATTCGTAGTAGGCTTCGTCAATCACGATCAGGACATGAGCAGGACAGCGCTCTAATACAGATTGTAATGTTGTTCTGTCGATATGTACGCCAGTCGGGTTATTTGGCGTACATATCCAAAGTACCCTTGTCTGTTCGTCGATGTTCGCAAGCATCTCCTCTAGATTATGGTGACCTTCCTGCAGAGGTACTTCTCTTACCTCTGCCCCTTCGATTAAAGCATTGTGCCGATATTGAGGGAAAGTCGGGGTAGCCATTACCGTATTAGAGCCAGGTTCTAAAAACGTCCGGCATATGATCTGTACGACTTCGTCTGAACCATTTCCAAAAATCAACTCACTTTCATCTACATTGATGAAAGAAGCCACTTTTTTGCGGATCTCTGCTCCATACCCATCAGGATAAATTTCCAAGTTGGCGATCAGTTCAGGCAATTCTTTTTTTACAGCAGGAGAAAATCCGAATGGGTTTTCATTGGAGGCGAGTTTTACAATACGGTCCAAGCCGTACTCTTTTTTCACTTCTTCAATTCCCTTTCCTGGTTTATATGGTTTCATATTTTTCAGAATGTCTTTAGCCTTCATGGAAAAACTCCTCTCAACTCTTTAAATCCGGTCTTAACTGTTTTGCGTCATAATGATAAATATGTTTGATTTCCTTTTGCTGCTTATCCGTTTCTACCGTTACCATAACGCGAATACAATTAGGCAGACTCCCGGGGACGGGAATTTCCCTCATGCACATGACAGGTACATAAGTCCATCCCTCCAACTTGCGTAACGATTTTGCTGGAAATGTATCATTGATGTCCTGGGTGACAGTGAAAAAGACAGAAACGACACTCTCGGCCTGAATCTGATTGGACTGAATGACATCTTTAAGCAGTTCTACGGATTTCTCAACGATTTCATCCGCTTCATTATTTTCAACTGTGGTCGCTCCACGTACTCCTCTGATCATTTTCACTCACCTCGCAGAAATCATTCTTTTTAATTCATGAACCAGCTCTTCATCACCCATTTGTATCACATATGGAGAGCCGGTTTTTTCCAAAAGAACAAAATTGATATTTTGGTGTACTGTCTTTTTATCCCATTTCATCCGCTTGAGTAACTGCTCAGGATCCAATTTTGTCATAATTGAAGTCGGGTATTTGTTTTTTTCTAACCAGTTTACATAATCTTTTATTGGCAAATGAGCGCTATTTTTAATTTCACTTAACTGTAAGGTGAATAAAAGTCCGATAGCTACTGCTTCCCCGTGCGTAATTTCCCCGTATCCCAACTCTGCCTCAATTGCATGGGCGAGTGTGTGTCCGAGATTGAGGTGCTTCCTGATTCCTGCTTCCCTCTCATCCTCTTCTACGATAGAAGCTTTAACACGGACGCCTTTCGTCAAATCTTGTTTCAGCTGTTGGCTCGTCAGGTCCTTCAAGGATTGTTGCAAAAGGTTTTTCACCCAGGATTCATCACTTAAAAATGCATGTTTGATGACTTCTCCGTAACCTGAACGGATCTCGCGTTCAGGCAAGCTTTTAAGCGTCTCCACATCATAAATGACCTGTTTAGGATTATAGAAACTTCCAATCAAGTTTTTCCCTTTTGGATGGTTAATGGCGACTTTCCCGCCTACACTGCTATCATGAGCAAGGATGCTTGTCGGCATTTGAATATAATCGATTCCTCTTAGATACGTTGAAGCCACGAATCCAGCCAGGTCACCAATCATCCCCCCACCAAGGGCAATGATTAAGGAGTGACGGTCAAGTTGAGCGTCTATGCATTGGTCAAGAAGAGACCGGTAGTGTTCCATGCTTTTCGATGATTCTCCACTCGGGACCACTGCTGTGTGGAGGTTTTCAACAGAAGATAAGTGTTTTGTAATGTCATTCAAATAGTGGCCCGCTACCGTAGTATCCGTAATCACCAAAACAGTTTGATAGTTTTTCAGTAATCTTTCTGCTAATTGATTTCTCAAGCCTGATCCTATCTCTACTTCATATTCGTGTGTACTGGAATGAATGGTGATTGTAGTCATTAAAATTCCCTGACTTCCTGCCTGTAATCATCCACTGCTCGTTTCAGACGAGGGAAGTAATCAGATGGAAACTCCTCGGTAATTGCTTTTGCCAGCTCAAAAGCGACGATGTGTTCCATTACGACAGATGCTGCCGGTACTGCACAGGAATCAGAACGCTCGATACTTGCATTGAAAGGTTCCTTCGTTTCAATATCCACGCTTTGTAATGGCTTGTACAGGGTAGGGATCGGTTTCATCACGCCTTTGACTACAATCGGCATTCCTGTCGTCATTCCACCTTCAAACCCTCCTAAACGGTTAGTGCGACGTCGGTATCCTTTCGTTTCATCCCACAAAATTTCATCGTGGACCTGGCTGCCATTTCTCCTGGCTGCTTCAAAGCCGATGCCAAACTCTACACCTTTATAGGCATTGATGCTCATAACACTTCCGGCAATTTTCGCGTCCAGCTTACGGTCATATTGGACATACGAGCCAATACCTGGAGGCATTCCTTCAACGTAAACCTCCGTTACCCCGCCAATTGTGTCGCCTTCTTTTTTCGCTGCATCTATGGCATGCATCATTTTTTCTGCAGCTGCTTCATCAAAAGTACGAACAGGGGAAGCTTCCGATATTTCCCGTCGTTCCTTGAGAGATAAGTCTTCGTCGACCTCACTGACGATACCGGCTATTTCTCTTACATATCCAGTCACTTCGATTCCTAATTCTTTAAGAAGGACTTTGGCGACTGCCCCAGCCCCGACGCGTGCAGCTGTCTCTCTGGCAGAAGAGCGTTCGAGAACGTTCCTCATATCTCTATGGCCGTATTTCATACCTCCATTCAAATCAGCATGACCAGGCCTTGGTTTCGTAACCGTACGGCGTATTTTTTGTGTATCTTCAGGAAGTGGGTCTTCTCCCATAATATCTATCCAGTGTTTGAAATCATCATTATGTACGACTAATGTGATTGGAGAGCCTAATGTATATCCATGACGCACACCACTCGTTACTTCGACGAGGTCTTTTTCAATTTGCATACGTTTGCCACGACCATATCCTCCTTGGCGACGAATTAAGGATTCATTGATTTGATCTTTAAGAAGTGGCAGATGGGAAGGAATCCCTTCAATAATTGTGGTCAACTGTTTACCATGTGATTCACCAGCGGTTAAGTAGCGCATGAACAACGTACCTCCTGTGTTTCTGAGATTTTCTCACTTTAAACCGTGAGAGTGTTTTAAATTTTAGATACTACTATATCATATGGACATCCATTTGTGATGCTTAAATATCCGAAATTTTATAAAAAAAGCCGGAAAGCGCTTCCGACTCTTTTTTTATTACATTTTATTCAGCCATTCTTCTTCAATAAAATCAATTAGTTCAATTATTTCTTGAAATTTTATCTGAAATAATTTGATTAAAAATAAGGAGGTCATTCTAAGTAAGGCCACCCATCATCTCCTCTCTCAAGAATCTCGAAACTAAGCCTTCCAGATAACTGCCAATACTTCATGGCCTTTTATGAAAAATACAACTACAGTACTTAATGTTGCTTTATATAAAAGAATGTATCATATACATCAAATCCATACTTTTGAGGCGAAAAGATTTGTTCTGTGCTGCCAACGAAAAAAATCGCTCCATCTTCCAAAGATGAGCTGAACTTTCTATAAATGCTCTCTTTCGCTTCTTCCGTGAAATAAATAAGCACATTACGGCAGACAATCAAGTCACAGCTCTTTTCATAACGATCTGCTAACAGGTTGTGCTTTTTAAAAGTGACGCACTTTTTAATTTCTTTTTTTACTTCATACAGAGGACCATCTTTGATGAAGTACTCGCTCTTCACTTCATTTGAAACTTCTTTGAGTGAGCGTTCATGATATCTTCCTGCTTCTGCTCGCTCAAGAGCATTTTGATCGAGATCCGTAGCTATAATCTCCACTTGCCTAAGAGGAATGTATTTGCTGAGGATCATGGCTAATGTATAAGGTTCTTCTCCTGTCGAACAAGCGGCACTCCATATCTTCAAGCTTTTTTTCTTTTGAAGCAGATAAGGAATGACTTTATTTTCAAGGACTTCAAATCGTTTACGGTTACGATAAAATTCGGAAACATTGATTGTCATCCGGTCAAGAAATTCATCAAGTAATGCCGGATCCCCGTTCAATGTTTGAAAATAACTATGAAAGTTCTTATAGCCCCTTTTCTCACGGAGGGAGGTTAGTCTTCTTTTCATCTGGGCTTCTTTGTATAAGGATAAATCAATTCCTGTCTTATTATGTATCTGCTGAATAAATTCTTGATAATCACTGCTCATCATCTAACTCCTTACCCTTCTATTCCATATTAAGACTACTTCACCATTTCCAACTTGTAAATATACAAGTTTTCTGAAGTTTAAAAAACTAACATTCCTTATACCGAACTAAAAGGCAGGAGCCTTGTTCAGACTCGACAAGCTTCAGAATGAAAATTTAGTGAGCTGGTCTCCTCTCACTCACAGAAGGCATTGAGATCCCTGATGGGCAGGCGCTAGGGGTAAACACGGACACATAAATTCCCAAGAGGCCGCAGTACGCTGAAAACTATAGCACAAGAAGCCGGCATTCAATCAGTATGTTAATATTCTTCCTATCAAAAAAAGCCACCTGTTTGTAGGTGGCTTTCATTCTAATAAAAATTGAATATCCTAGAGAGTCCTATTGACTTGTAACTGGATTAATATACCCAGTTCAAGTTGTCTTTTTGGTAATCGACAATTTCTTCTTTGTTAAAGAATAAACCAATTTCCCGCTCAGCACTCTCAGGGGAATCTGAGCCATGGATGACATTTTTACCGACTGTGACACCAAAGTCTCCACGGATGGTCCCAGGTGCAGCTTCTGACGGTTTTGTCGCTCCCATCATTTGGCGTGCCGTAGCGATGACCCCTTCACCCTCCCATACCATGGCAAAAACCGGTCCGGAAGTGATAAAGTCCACAAGTTCACCGAAAAAAGGTTTTTCTTTATGTTCACCATAATGTTCTTCGGCTAGTGATTCAGGAATCGCCATCAGCTTAGCCCCTGCCAATTTAAAACCTTTTTGTTCGAACCTTGCTGTAATATCACCAATCAAACTACGTTGTACACCATCAGGTTTAACCATTAAAAAAGTCTTTTCCATGACAAACACCTCATCTTATGTATAGTGTGAAAGCGCTTTTAATAAGTGCCATAAAAAAGTCTATCAAACAATGGAGAGAAAGGCAATAGGTTTATGCCCTTCTTTTTCCAATATACTTTGCAATCCCCTTCAATGTCTGTTTGGCACGGTTTGCAGGAAGTCTTTCGAGTGATTGATAGGCTTTTTTCAAATAACGGTCGCTGATTTCCAGTGATCGCTCAATCGATCCATTAGTTTGAATCGTGTCAATCAATGGACGAAGATCTTCCATAGTCCATTCCTCTCTCTTCTGAAAGGCTGTTTCCAGACGCTTTTTGAAATAGGGATCTTCCATAGATATAAGTACAGGAAGCGTAATATTACCTTGTAACAAGTCACCACCTGCAGGTTTGCCCAGCTGTTTTTCAGAAGCTGTAAAATCAAGCACATCATCAATGATTTGGTAACTCATCCCTACGTAGTATCCATATTGATATAAGGCGGTTTCTTGTTCATCATCTACGTTTGCTGCAATAGCTCCCAAACGGCAACTTGCGGCGATCAGCAAAGCCGTTTTACGTTTGATTCGCCGCAGGTAAGTTCTCAAGTCCTGCTCAATATTATATTTATCTTTTATTTGTTCAATTTCCCCGAGACAAAGCTCCACCATCGTTTTCGCAAGTATCTGGTGGGCCCTGGGGTTCTCGAGTGCTGACAAATTTTCTAATGACCGAGCAAATATGTAATCTCCTGTGTACATAGCAATGCGGTTATCCCAGCGCGCCTTTATCGTCGGTTCTCCACGTCTCAATTGAGCTTCATCGATGACATCATCATGGACGAGGGAAGCCGTATGTATAAGCTCCAGCGAAACAGCGACTGCTTTCATTCGCTCAATATCATAGTCTCCGAACTTTCCAGCCAACAGCACGAAGACAGGACGGATTCTTTTCCCACCGGCTTGAAGTAACTGACTTGACGCTTGTCGTAAAACTGTGTTGTCAGACTGAATCGTTTCGTTGACAGCATTTTCAATCACGGCTAAATCATTTTTCAAAAATGAATAGATCATGGCTAATTTCATCGCACTTCATCCTTAATTAAAGCTTTTCACCCATATGCATGGCTGCAACGCCGCCTGTATAGGATTTGACTTTCACGTAACTGAATCCGACGTCTTCAAACATCTTCTTCAACTCTCTTTTACCTGGGAAGTCTTTCGCCGATTCATGAAGCCAGCTATACTCCTGGTAACTTTTTGCAAAAAGCTTTCCGAACAATGGCATGATGTTGGCGAAATATAAGTAATACAATTTCTTGAATAATGGGTTGGTCGGTTGTGAGGTTTCCAAGCATACGACCTTTCCACCTGGTTTAACGACGCGATACATTTCCCGTAATACCTGTTTGTAATCCGGAACATTCCGCAATCCGAAACCAATGGTTACAAAGTCGAATTGATCATCTTCAAAAGGAAGATCCATTGCGTTGCCATGTTGAAATTCAACTTGGCGGACGCTGCCTGCAAGTTTCTTCTTGATCCCCACCGAAAGCATATTTTCACTAAAGTCCAAACCGATGACTTTTCCGTTCGAACCCACTTCTTTTGCGAGAGCCATCGTCCAGTCTCCTGTCCCACAGCAAACGTCAAGCGTTTGGTCGCCTTCAGCGACATTCATTCGCTTCATGACATCCTTACGCCACAGTCTGTGCTGTTGGAATGAGATGATAGAATTCATTTTGTCATAACGGTTATAAATATTTTCAAATACGTGGTGTACCCGCTCTTCTTTCGTTTGTGGTTCCATGTTCACCCTTCTTCCGCAATCTGTCTCTGATTGAATTGATGATGGATCGCTGAATGGACGTATGATTTCAGCCAGTTGAAATGGATAGGCAATTGAGAAACTGTCATCTCCAGGCGGTTGATATGGTTTTGCAACGTTTGCTCAATGTTCACCAGTACTTGTCCATTATTCCCCAGGATACCGGGTCTTCTTGTCAGAACGTCGAATAACGGGGAAAAATTACCTTCTTGGTATGTCCTTTTCTCTTCCAGTAATTTTTTCGCTAACAACCATTCTCCTGCCATATCATTGATCGTCGTCTTTTGGACGTAAGAAGCAACTCTCTGAATAAGCAGTGACTCGATTTTCTTCAATCCTTCTAAAAATTCCTGGAAAGATTCCACATCTTTATAATAGAGTTCCATTTTCAATTCATTGATTTCCTTGATGGCTCCCGCAAGTGTATGAATCATCGGGATATCATCAAGCTGGGATAATAAATAGTAATATAATCCGCTGAAATAATCACCGGCCAGAACAGTCAATTGGCGATTCCTGACCGTATCCTTGTCATCATCTTCTTCTGTCAGTGTGACCAGGTCGTGAGTATCTAGCGCAATTTGAACAAGCATCGTGGTGACGATGTACTGTTCTTTTTTGACATCTGAAAGATTAGTGTGATCCATGATGGATGATAGAATGACCAGCTTGTCTTCATCAATCGTCGGTTCAGGGATGAAACGAACCAAATAAGGATGGCGAACTTTAGATGCAATTTTCTGTTTCAGCTGTTTGATATCGTTATCTGAAGATTTCAACTTGATCACCTGGTCCCTTCCTGAACACTATTAAACCACTCCTATTATAGCATAATTCACCAATCTGCGCTTGTTATGTATACGGTCTCAAAAGCTATCTCACTCTGTTTCATTCGTCATTTCACCGTGACTGGTCTGAATGACGGCTTTCCCCCTGACTTTCACAGCAGATGTATGTTCTGTAAATTGAGCAATCATCACCTCTCCGCGATCAAGCTTCTCCGAATGGTGAAATCTTGTATCCGTCCCGCGGGTCAATCCGATAACATTCACGCCATCTTCCAGGGCTTTAATCACAAAAAAATCATTGGTCTCTGCAGACATATTTGAAGCCTCCTTCTTTTATCATTACTATCTCTTAACAGGTGTTCTTTGTCAAAATATCCACCTTGGTTTCTTTATTTCACGAAGCATCTCTTATTTGTTAAGACCATTATAGCCATAAGATAATCTTTTTAAAAATACAAAAAAGAAAAAGGGTGCACAGTGCACCCTTTTTCCAAGCCCTATGTAGCTAATTATTTAACTGCATCTTTAAGGGCTTTACCAGGTTTGAAAGCTGGTACTTTGCTGGCAGAGATTTCGATCTCTTCTCCAGTTTGTGGATTACGGCCTTTACGTGCCGCACGCTCACGAACTTCAAAGTTTCCGAATCCGATAAGTTGGACTTTATCACCGTCTTTAAGTGAATCCATGATAGATTCGAATACAGAATCTACAGCTTGCGTAGCATCTTTCTTAGAAAGATCAGCTTTTTCAGATACCGCGTTGATTAGATCTGTTTTATTCATGACATTCACCTCCTCTCACGAAGGTTTAACTCATTCAAGTGGTGTCATATCCACTTCAAATGTTTATTTAGCAGTCATCATTTGATGACAAGCCTTATAATAAACGAGTTTTCTACGAAATTCAATAGACAATCCTTTTAAAATCGCGTAACAAAGCGATTTCTTTACTGAATTCCACCTCATTTCATAAGTAGACTAACATAAACCACTTGGATGAGCAACACTTCAACAACCGCGTCATGACAGGGTTTTTGACCTTTTTTATACCTTCACTTCTGTTAATACGACATCAAGATGAGAAACTCCTTTAAAAAGAATAAAATTTCCGTTAAAAAAATTGATTTAAAGCTTTTCATGCAGTTATGTATACCGTTTTCACCTCTCGACAGAGCCATCCCCGTCAGATTCAGTTCCCATTACAAAAGTTGAAAATCATCATACTATTAAAATGCAGTACGATGACTGGCTGGATTGAAACATACGAAGTCAGAGCTTTTATTCAAGGTTTATTTGACCAGTAACTCTATGAAATCATTTGATTTAAAGTATAAGAGCCCCTCTTGCAAAACCAGCCATCAACGAAGCTTGAAGCGCATGAAATTAAGGCAAAAAAATCAGAGGGTCTCTTTACTTTTCAAGACTTTAGCAGTGTTCACTGGTGAAAAATTAAAACGGCCCCCTCGGAGCCGTTATAAAATGATAGCGATCATGCCGCCAGACCCTTCATTAATGATACGTTCCAGTGTTTCTTTTAATTTATATCTTGCGTTTTCAGGCATTAAAGCTAATTTTGCCTGGATCCCTTCGCGGACTATAGAACTCAAAGACCGACCGAATATATCTGAATTCCAGATGGATAATGGATCTTCTTCAAAGTCCTGCATCAAATATCGGACCAGTTCTTCGCTCTGTTTTTCGGTACCGATGATTGGTGAAAACTCTGATTGCACATCCACTTTCACCATATGAATGGAAGGTGCCACCGCTTTAAGCCTAACTCCGAAACGTGACCCTTGCCGGATGATTTCCGGTTCGTCTAAAGTCATATCCTCTAAACTTGGAGCTGCAATTCCATATCCTGTTTGTTTAACCATTTGCAGTGCGTCAGCCACGATATCATACTCACGTTTTGCATGGGAGAAATCCTGCATGATTTCCAGCAAGTGGTCTTTGCCTCGAATCTCTTCGCCGACTATCTCTTTTAGAACATGATCATATAAGTGCTCGGGAGCTTGTAAATCAATCTCCGCTACTCCTTCACCTAGATCCATTCCGGATATATGAGCACCTGTGATGTACTCATACTGATCAAAATTATCGACAACGCTATCAACATCCCGTAGCCGCTTGATATCTTTCACTGTCTCCTCAATCGCGAGCTGTAAGTTGTTTCTCAACCAGTGTCTGGAATCGAGCACCATGACCCAGCTCGGAAGGTTGACATTGACTTCTAATACCGGAAATTCAAATAACGCTTCTCTAAGAACGCTTTGTACATCTTGTTCCCGCATGCTCTCTACTGAAAGAGCGAGACAAGGGATGTCGTATTTTTCTGAAAGTTTTTGTCTCAGCTTTTCTGTATTCGGATGGTGCGGTTGAGCAGAGTTCACAATCATTATGAATGGTTTACCGACTTCTCTCAATTCCTCAACGACTTTTTCTTCTGCTTCTACATAATCCTCCCGGGCAATCTCACCGATGGTACCATCAGTCGTGACGACAATTCCGATTGTAGAATGCTCCTGGATAACTTTTTGCGTCCCGATTTCTGCTGCTTCATGAAAAGGGATTGCCTCTTCATACCAGGGCGTATGGATCATACGAGGACCATGCTCATCTTCGTAACCCACCGCACCTTTAACCGCATACCCTACACAGTCCACCATACGCACACGAATGTCGAGGTGGTCATCTATATTGATGTTAGCGGCTTGGTTAGGGACAAACTTGGGTTCTGTTGTCATGATTGTTTTTCCTGCTGCACTTTGAGGCAGTTCGTCTAATGCTCGTTCACGATCGGATTCTTCCTCCATGTTCGGTAAGACGACGAGTTCCATGAATTTCTTTATAAATGTAGATTTTCCTGTACGAACAGCTCCTACGACTCCTAAATAAATATCTCCATTTGTCCGTTTGGAAATATCACTGAAGATATCAACCTTTTCCAAAGGATCCCCTCCCAAATAAAATTTCACCATCATACAAGCCTAGACAATCTAATTCTATGACATTGTCCTAGTGATTTATGCAAGAAATTAATTCTCAAGGAAAATGAATTCACGATAGGCAATAAAAAGTCATAGATTAATATAATTTCTCAAGATGTCCAGGCAGCTGTATATAGAAAAATACATATGTAGCTGGAACCAGAGAAACAAAACCAGTCACTTAATGATTTTGAAAGCTGGCCCCGGCCGTATTTGATTCTCTATTCTATGAAAAAAACCGCTCCCCTATGCAGGGAGCGGTATATATTCAGGAAGACGGAGCTTCACTCATGAAAATCGGTTCACCATCCTGAACGGTATATGGTTTTGAATAAGCCGGAACAAACGGGGTATGATCCGTTAATAAATAGCGAATATCCTCACCTGTACCGTACGAATGTTCCTGATTCCTTAAATAGGTATATAAGTCTTTCCGAAAGTCGATGTATACTTTTCCTTGTTCATCAAGGAAGAACGGAAGGCGCTGGTCAGAATATGGGCTGTCCACCATCGGCGGTGCATCCATCCCCAGTTCCTCATGATCCAGTTTGTAGACACCAGGCGCAATAAACTCACCCAATGGTGGATACTTATTATTTTCTGTATAGAACTTCACCTTCACTTGTAATGAACGGACCTCTTCAGTGGCTCTTAAATCCAGAACTTTGACTGTTGGATCTGTTTCCACGTTAATGATGACATATTGATAGTGCCCTCCATTTTCGAATGATGTACCAGGGAGTTCTCCGATCAAATTCAATTCTTTCAGTTTTCCGAACTCAACCGGATATTTTTGAAAGATAGGTGTATCTTGTGGTTTTGTCTTTATCGGTAATAATCCGTTTTTTTGATTTTGATAATTATCTACAGCGTTTTGGACCATCTCCAATTGCGCTTGATTAGGCACTTTATTCTTTTGCAATTCACTTTGTGGATATAAACATCCCGATAAAAGGATGGCCAATAATGGCATAGAGAATAAAAGTAACCGTTTCATGTTGAGTCCCCCTTCATTAAGCCGTCGGTCCACTGAAGACGATGTAAAAAATGATGATTCCTCCAAAAATCATGAAAAGGTAAGCAAATGTAGCAACGATCGCCGCGCCGACCCCTTTCATTTTATGTCTGCTTAAGTAAATCAAACCAACTGCAAGAAATAATGAAATGATTCCAGCAAATGATATGTACATTTTCAGCATAGATTCAGACATAGCTCTTCCTCCTTCAGGCACATTTTGCTTTTGGTATTATACCACATGTTAACAGACCCGGACATAAAAAAAGAGCCGGGACAATCCCTTGCCCCGGGTGACTAAATAATTCCTAACCAGCTCATGTGTAATGATTGCTGCGTGTTATCTTATGCATACAATTGAAGGACCGCCTCCTCAGGCGCCCACTCACTCGCAGTTATTTTAAAAATTTGCCTAGCGTGTTCATATCAAGAGGCATGTTTTGCTTTGTGATCGCATCGACGATTTTATCTTCTTTTTGTTTCGAAACATTTTTGTTAGCGACTTTCGCTAACTGTCGTACAAGGCGACGTACGGTCTTCTCATCACTGAAATCTGCATTTTGCATAGAGTTCGCCACTTTAAATACATCTTCCGCATCGATGTTCGCCTTCTTTTTCAAATGATCGAAAATATTCTTCTGAAAATCACTCATTAACAATTGACCTCCTCGTACATTAGGTTCTGTGTAGTATATGCACGAAGGTCGACATTTGTCAGTCATTCATTTTTTCATCAAGAATATTCGTCAAATCCTCCATTTCATGCCTGCGGATTCTGGTCATCAATTGATCGACCACATCCCGGGGCGCTTCGTTTTCGAACAGAAGTCTGTAAATCCCTGTTGTAATCGGCATTTCAACTCCCTGGTTTTTGGCTAATTGATAGGCTGCCTTTGTCGTACGGACACCTTCAACAACCATTCCCATCTGTTCGAGGACTTCCTCTAAATCATTTCCTTGTCCCAATTTATAACCTGCACGCCAATTCCGGCTATGGGAACTTGTACAAGTGACAATCAAATCACCGACACCTGTGAGTCCAGAAAATGTCAAAGGGTTAGCACCCAAAGACGTACCGAGACGAGCAATTTCAGCCAGACCACGTGTGATCAAGGCTGCTTTAGCATTATCACCATATCCAAGACCGTCTGAAATACCTGCACCAAGCGCTATGATATTCTTCAATGCGCCTCCCAATTCTACGCCGACTAAGTCTGGAGATGTGTAGACACGGAACTGGCGGTTGATGAACACGTCCTGAACTTTTTTCGCTACTTCTAACTCCTCTGCAGATACAGTTACGGTGGTCGGTTGTCTGCGGCTGACTTCCTCTGCATGACTCGGTCCGGAAAGGACGACAACATCTTCATATAAATCGGATGGTATTTCTTCACGGATCACTTCAGACACTCGTTTATACGTGCCTGGTTCAATACCTTTGGAGGCATGTGTAAGTATAGCCTTATCCTTCATTACATGTTTCAATTGGCCGCACACTTCTCTCATAGCTTTTGTCGGCACAACAAGTATGATGTGTTCAGCACCATCTACAATGGTTTTCAAATCATCATTTGCAACAATTGATGACGGAAGTTCAATCCCTTGTAAGTATTTCTCATTGGTATGTGACTGGTTGATTTCGTCTGCTAATGATTTACGATGAGCCCATAAATGGACCTCATGACCATTATCTGCAAGCACTAGAGCGAGGGCGGTACCCCAGCTCCCTGCTCCTAATACAGCTACTTTACCCATCTTACCTAACTCCCTTCCTGGCCGATTAACTCCGTCTTCTTGCAAAAATCTTAATTGGAGTCCCTTCAAACCCGAATGCTTCGCGGATCCGGTTTTCAAGAAAACGTTCATAAGTGAAGTGCATCAATTCAGGTTCGTTTACAAACACAACGAAACTCGGCGGTTTGACCGACACTTGAGCCGCGTAGAAAATCTTAAGCTTTTGGCCTTTGACCGATGGTGTCGGATTCATCGCAAGCGCATCCATAATTACCTCGTTCAGGACATTTGTTTGTACGCGCATCGCGTGGTTTTCGCTCGCTTCCAACACTTTAGGTATGAGTGTGTGTATACGCTTTTTCGTTTTTGCTGATAAGAAGACTATAGGAGCATAATCCAAGAACCTGAAGTTATCCCTGACTTTATCTTGAAATTCTTTCATTGTCTTCTCTTCAATTTCCATCGTATCCCATTTATTTACGACTATTATAACTGCTTTGCCTGCTTCATGGGCATAGCCTGCTATCTTTTTATCCTGTTCCTGGATTCCCGTATCTGCATCAATCAACGCCAAAACAACATCCGAGCGTTCAATCGCTTTTAAAGCTCTCATGATACTGTATCTTTCAGTGGATTCATATACTTTGCCACGTTTTCTCATACCTGCCGTATCGATGATGACATAATCACGATCATCTTTAGTAAATGGAGTATCTATGGCATCTCTAGTCGTTCCTGCGATCTCACTGACGATCACCCGCTCTTGCCCCAATAGACTATTGACAAGTGAGGATTTGCCGACATTCGGCCGCCCGATCAGGCTGAAGCGGATTGTATCGTCATCAATTTCCTCTTGAATTTTTTCCGGAAAATGTTTGACGACTTCATCCAACATATCTCCAAGTCCTAAACCGTGGGTTCCCGAAATCGGGAAAGGCTCACCGAACCCGAGAGAATAAAATTCATAAATGTTCTCTCTCATTTCAGGATTGTCAACTTTGTTGACAGCTAAAACGACAGGCTTATTCGACTTGAAGAGCAGTTTAGCAACTTCTTCATCGGCGCCAGTAATTCCATCCCTGCCATTCACCATAAATACGATGACATCCGCCTCATCAATCGCAACCTGAGCTTGAGCTCTCATCTGAACGAGCAGTGGCTCGTCCCCGAGTTCAATCCCCCCTGTATCGATTACGTTAAAACGGGTGGTGAGCCATTCTGCTTCTGCATAAATACGGTCTCTTGTCACCCCTGGGGTGTCTTCTACGATAGATATTCTTTCTCCGACCAGTCGATTGAAAATCGTTGACTTACCGACATTCGGTCGACCTACTACAGCAATTACTGATTTTCTCATGAAAGGATCATCCTTTCTCTATTTCTATTTTCATTATTTCATGTTTCCTCAGTAGTGAAAAGCAAAAAAATACTGCTCTTCCAAGGAAGAGGATTTAACAGCCCATCTTCCGAAGAACAGCAGGAAGCCATTAACTTTATTATTTTAGCAAACTTTGTGAAAAGACACAATTCTTTATCTGATTGTCAATGCTTGACAATGATATATAGATGATCACTAAGAGCATGGGCGATTCCATCTAAAATTGCTTCCAAGTTAGCGGCGACTGCATCCATTTCTTCTTTTGTTTCACATTGAAATACAGCAGCACTGCCATGGACTTTATCAGTCTGGGTAGTAACGGCAGCTAAAATAGCTTTTTCCATCTTCATAGTAGATTCCTCCTACCGCTTTTTTGTAGGCATCTGGATAGCATTTTCCAGCACAGGTACAGCAGAAATGATTTCTTTCGCTCTTTCCGGGTCTTTTACTTGGGGCAGAATAAAGACTCCAATCCTGCCGTCGTTCAAGTCTCTCTTAATTAATGGAACGAGTGCCGGGGTTCCCGAATCACGAAAAACGCCCAGTGTTACAGAAACATCATGTAAGATTGCTTGTCTCTGACCTAAATTGGCGATTGTCGAGCGTATACTGAATGATTTTGGCGTCAACACAAAGCCCATGCCGTGCTTCATGATTTCTTCTTGCCGCTCTGGTAGCCCGATGTTCATAATATAAATGTTATCCACATACAATCCAGCCCCTTCGAATGACAATTCAGAATGTTCGACACTTACGATATCTGACAATTTTGATCCGCTCATGAGTATATTCGAAAGGACAAACGCAAGAACAGCGGCTGCAATTGCCACCCATATATTTACAGCCAAATAACATAAAGTTACGAGAAAGGAAGAAAAAATAACTAAATAGTTACGGCTTTCAAAAGCAACCGCAATTCCTTCAATATAAGTATTTCCCCTGGGGACAAGCTCAAAGGCATCCATTTCTGTCAACGTATTCCTTTCCATATTTCGCACTTCACGAAATTGAGAAGCAGCAAGCGTCAGGAAAGTAACTGCAGTAAACTCTTTCTCCATAATGGAGGGGATTGCAATCGTACCTAAAGCAGCTGCAATGAACCCTAAAGATAAATGGATTATTTTTCCGTGTAAATATGTTGGGTATTGCCGATAGTCTGTCCGCAGCATGAACACGCGTAATGCGGTGCCGATGACAATCCCGAAAAGAATGGGGTAAGTATATTCATTCACACAACAGCAGCTCCTTTGCTTGATGAGTTCAACCGTTTCCTGCGTATAGCACGCTTCAGGTTATGAACCCCATAGAAAACAAAAAGAAATAGTACTCCTTTGAGGACAAAGGTCATCATGGTCTGACTCTCAATCAGACCTTCATTAGAATAAGTCGAGAAAATTACGTAGGAACTTAACGTGCCTCCTGCGTTCATTAACATCCAAATTGCCAGTAAACCTTCTATGTCTTTAACAATCATCCGCAATAGTAAAAAAATGAGAACCATCCCCAGAGATATCCCAGGAAATTCCCCCCAAACAGGATGTATCACAAAAAACATGAGAATCGCTGCATATCCAATGCTTAAAACAAATGGCCAAAAGTGTTCAAAAATACTTCGATGTCTACGAACCCATAGATGAGTGCCAAACCCGGAAAGAAGGAGAACATGAATGTAGATGTGAGCTCCAGTACTTAATGAGGACACCGAAAATGTACACATGGCTATACCGATAAAGAGCATAAGAGCATGACGAAGTGTCCGCTTTTGAATATAAAAGATCACAATAATGGCAGCGATCCATGCATACCAATAAAAAATTGCCGTCATTTTTTCCTCTCCACCCTTTCTCAATTATTATGTGTGGTTCCCAGGACGTTTAAACGTCTAATAAAATAAAAAAGCCTATGACTATTGTCATAGACTGTTCATTCCTCTTTGTTCTACCCATTCTTTGGTTTGGCCGAATAAGACGTGTGGCTTTCCTCTAAGTTCTAAAGGAGAAGGTGCATTAAGAAGCATCATGCACATTTTCACTTCTTTATGAATATGGTTGATTTCATCAATTACAGCTTCTTCTCCCTCTTTGACTAATACTTTCAACAATCCACCAGCCATTCCGAACCCCTTAGCCCCGAGAATCAATGCTTTAGCACCATCCAGACCATTTCTTATGCCACCTGAAGCGAGAACATGAAAATCATCCTGGATCATGGAGACTTCACATACAGAAGACGGTGTCGGAATCCCCCAGTTATCATAAGAAGCAAACGGTCGATTCCTCCGCATATTTTCTACTTTTGAAAAATTCGTTCCGCCCCTCCCAGCTACATCCAAATAACGAACGCCCATAGAAAGAAGAGTCCGTGCGGTTTCTTTCGACATCCCATAACCGACTTCTTTGACAATTACAGGAATATCAAGCGCATCGACTATACGTTGGATGTTATGGAGACGTTTGGTGAAATCCCTGTCGCCTTCAGGCATGATCAATTCTTGCAAAGTATTAATATGAATTTGCAGGGCATCAGCTTTAATCATAGAGATCGCTTCTCTCGCTTGTGGCAAAGTTGCTTCACTTCCTACATTTGCAAATATGATTCCCTCAGGATTCACAGTTCTCACAACCTCATAGGTACTGCGCTCCTCGGTATCTTTAATTGCGGACATTTGAGAGCCTACAGCCATGCTGATACCTGTCTCCTTGGCCGCTAAGGCTAAATCGCGATTGATCGCTTCTGTTTCTTTCCCGCCTCCGCCAGTCATGGCATTAACAAAAAGAGGGGAACTTAATTTAAGTTCCCCTACTTGTGTTGCTATGCTTAATTGATTGAAGTCCATCCTAGCCAGACTCTGATGGACGATTTCCACATCATCGAAATGGTTGTGAAATTCCCGTTCATGACCTAAGGCATGGCGGATATGATCGACCTTTCTCTCAGCTCTACTCATATCCATCACCCAATCATTATTTTTTATATTTGTCTAATTTGTCTCCGATCATGTCACTGAGTGAGAAGCCGGAACTATCATCTTCTTTTTCGTATTGCTGGATTTCAGCACGTGCTTCTTCACGCTCAAGTTCTTTCATGCTCAGTGATAGGCGTTTCGCGTTTTCATCTACATCAAGGACTTTCACTTCCACGGTCTGCCCTTCTTCAAGAACCTCATCTGGAGTCCCGATGTGACGGTTGGAAATTTGAGAAATGTGTACAAGGCCTTCTACACCTGGGAATACTTCGACAAAAGCACCGAAGCTTACAAGACGGCGTACAGTTCCCTCCAGCACTTCTCCAGAGCTTACTTTAGATTGAATTTCGTGCCAAGGTCCTGGTTGAGTCGCTTTTAATGAAAGAGAAATTCTTTCATTGTCACGATCGACAGAAAGCACTTTCACTTTGACAGTTTGACCTTCTTCCACTACATCAGACGCTTTTTCAACGTGCTGGTGTGATAGCTGGGAGATATGTACGAGTCCGTCAATACCTCCAAGATTTACGAAAGCACCAAAGTCTGTCAAACGTTGTACAGTACCTTCGATCACCTGACCTTCTTCTAGTGACTGAAGCACATCATACTTTTTAGCTGATTCTTCTTCTTCAACGACAGCACGATGGGAGAGGATGACACGGTTTTGTTCACGATCCAATTCCACGACTTTCAAAGATAAGCTCTTTCCTTTGTAGTCTTCAAAATCTTCAACGTAATACGTTTCGACCAATGAAGCTGGAATGAATCCACGGAGTCCGATATCAACGACTAAACCGCCTTTAACGACATCTTTGACTTCCGCTTCAAAAATTTCTCCACTTTCGAATTTAGCTTCTAAGTCCTGCCATGCTTTATCTGCATCGACAGCACGTTTGGAAAGTACGATTTCATCATCTTCCACTTTCTTGACTTGCAATGTCAGTTCGTCCCCTTCACTGACTGCATCTGAAGCTTTTTCTACATGAAGGCTGGATAGTTCACTGATGGGTACAATCCCCTCGACTTTATATCCAACATCTACAAGGACTTGTTTTTCTTCAATCTTCACGACTTTACCAGTCACGATGTCCCCTGCAGAGAATTCATTCATTCCTGATACTTCTTGATTCATTTCATCCATACCAAGCTACCTCCTTCAATTTCCGACACAACCTAAAATACAGAAATGCCCTTTTGTCTAACTTCTAATATTTAGAGCATTTTGTCAAGTGATTAGGTCTCATCATTGATGAATTTTATGCAATTGTCTGATTTCTTCCATGATCCGGTCAGTGACAACTTGAGCGGAAGCTTTTTCTTCACGATACTGTGACATATCAATGGGTTCCCCATACACGACTTTCAGCTGTTTGAACTTCCTATAAGGACCTATGATTGCACATGGAACGATATAAGCTTCAGAACGCAAAGCGAAAAAGCCGGCTCCGGCGAGACCTTTACCTACTTCCCCGCTCTTTTGTCGGGAGCCTTCTGGGAACAAGCCCAGTGCATTCCCTTTTTTAAGAATTTCCAAGCCTTTACGTAAAGCATTACGGTCTCTCATGCCACGTTTGATCGGAAAAGCATGGACTCTTTTCAATATTCCCCCAATTATGGGGTTTTCAAACAATTCTTCTTTAGCAAGGAAGTAAATATTACGATTGTTGGTAATTCCCACAACCGGCGGATCTACATTTGAAATATGATTAGAGCAAATGATGACTGGACCTTTTGCAGGTATATTTTCTCTTCCGATTACTTTAATGCGGTACATCGGGTAGAAAATGACACTGCACAGGGCTTTACCGAGTTTATAAAGATTCATCGCTCAACCCTCCTTCATGCTTTTTTCTTTTACAATAGTCAAAATACGTGCCACAACCTCGTTGATACCCATGGCTGTGGTATCCACCTCAATGGCATCAGCAGCCTTTACCAATGGAGCGATTTCCCGATTGGAGTCTATTTCATCTCGTTTTCGGATATCCTCTTTTAACTGTTGAATGTCTGACTGATACCCTTTTTCGACGTTTTCTTTATGGCGACGCTCTGCTCGTTCTTCAACGGAGGCAATCATGAAAATTTTCACTTCCGCATCAGGGAGCACATGAGTCCCAATGTCCCTTCCATCCATGACTACACCGCGGTCTTTCACAAGTTCTTGTTGACGGCGTACCATTTCTTCTCGTACCAGTTTATGTTTGGCTACGATTGACACCTTGTTAGTCACGTCATCTGTACGAATTTCATCGGAGACATCTTTATTATCTAACATGACTCGCTGCCCGTTTTTACTTTGGACGAGGTTCAAGTCCGTTTGTTGAAGGAGTTCTGCCAGCGATAATTCATTTTCCAAAGAGATGCCCTTTTGGAGCGCTTTCCATGTCAGCGCCCGGTACATGGCTCCTGTATCTACATATATAAATGATAGTTCCTCTGCGACTTTCTTTGCTACGGTACTTTTTCCGGCAGCCGCTGGGCCGTCAATTGCAATAGTCATTGTGTTCATTTGTCATTCTTCCTCCATCTGCTCTAACTAAAACAAACCGTCCCCTGATCGGGGATAGCGTTGTGATTAGTAAGATATGTGTTTGCCTGATTAACACTGTCAAGAATAACATAACTTTTGATTGAAAATCTATGAATTTCCGTCTATCTCAACGCCTTCATCCTTTTTTGCATTTGCTGATCAAAACAATAGCGAATAATCAACTGCCGGTCCTTTTCTTGAATATCCACGAACTCGACTGATACACGGTCTGGCTGATTCCCTTCAGCGGCAATCACCCGAATTACCGTCCCCGTCGCTTCAATGTAATGATAATCCCCAGAGTTCATCGGTAAGACGAGAGTCAAGTTCAATTTATGCCCTTCCGCTAACTTTTGGGTTTTCCGTTGGATCAGCATAACACCACCACCACTTACATCCTGGGTGAGGGTCGAGAAGAGTGCCTCTCCTGTCTGGACTGCAACATCAATGGAGGCATCCACCCGTACATATTTACGTCTTTGGATCCGGGTCAATTCTTCCATTCCAGGAAAAGTGAGAACGATGACTGGTATATTCAACTTTTTTCTAGTCACCACTTCAGTTTTGAACCAGTAAACCGATGAGTCCTCACCTACAAAGCTTGCTTGAAATTGACTTCCATCCAAGAAAAAACCTGTCTTTCCTGTCCGGGTATGTAAAGGATAATCAATATAAAGTTTTTCTTCATCAAAGTCCACAATCTTACATTTATATCGATCCATTTCTTTTTCATGCGGTTTTTGAATTTCTAAGGTTAAGGGGGTCCCTATTTTTATGTTTTTCACCACAATTCTCCCTTCTGAAACAAGCCTATCGTATCAGTTTTATTATCTCACTTCTTTATTAAAAAAGGAAGATTATAGGTAAAATGATCCACAAGTTCTTTTGAACATTACTTAAATATACTTTAAGATCCCTTATCCACATGAATTGATTCCGAGTAGTTTGGTCAGTAGATCGGGGCGACGGGGAATGACTCGCTTTCCTCGGGTGAAGGAGCCAGGCGATACCCCCAGCGAGTTGTGTCAAGCCCACTTGCTCTCCTCATACAGTAACGAACTCCCAATATCAAAAAAGGAACCGTCTTGACGACGGCTCCTTTAATGTTAAATGTATAGCTATACTTCCTGATTGAATTTCATTTCTGCCTTTTTCAATGTTTCAACTTTTTCTTCCTGCCCTGTGGAAGCATTTATGAAAATACGGTAAGTTGTATTTTCCATAGTTGTCAGGAATTCATAACACAGAACCTGTTCTTGAATATCATTTTCGATGACGGAAAGGTGGTGTTCTTGAATTTCCACGTTTGGATTCACTTTGTCTCTAGCTTCTTCCAGAGTGATTTCCGGTTCATTCAAGTCACGTTCACTATGGAAATTGTAGTAATCCCTTGCAGACATCCCTAACACTTCACCGTTATCTAAAGCTACTTTTACCACAATGGAATCTGGATAAAAACGGATGTCGTTTTCTGTGTATAGGAAACGGAACACTCCCATTTTATCGTATTGACTACTTTCGACAAGTTCTAATTCAGAGATATCGAGACCCTTAACATATTTTTTCGCTTTTTCAGAGGCTTCATACAAGCTGATGTTTGCCTCTTTCACAGGACGACTGATCATTATTGTCAAAGGATGGCCGCCTTTTTCAGTCAAATCGATATAGCCATTTCTCTTTCCATTTTGGAATGAAGCTGTGTACGTAGGGACATCGGCCCCTTTACCTGACTTGGTCAAAGTCAACTTATTGATGTCAACTTTTTCAAGCCAATTGCTTGCTACTTTCTTCGCCTCTTTCTCAGAAATGTTATCCCCTTGTAAATGACGAAAGCTTTTCTCAGCACCAGAAGATCCAAACCCAGTCTGCATTACTGAACCTTCATAGCCTTCTACTGATTTCTCTACTGTTTTAAAACCATTTACGATTGTGTTATCTCCGACTTCGTCATTCGTAGCTAAAGCGAGCTGGACATCCATCCATCTGAGATTATCTTCTAACACAACGTTCTGGACTTTTCTCAATTCATTTTCTATTTCTCCTGATTTTTCATGTAACTGGTCAAGCATTTTTATTTCTTCTTCGCTCAATGGTTTTTTCTCTAAGTCTCTTACAGCCGTACGATACGCAAACTCCCCAATATCGTATAAAAATTCTTCCGTTTTATTAAAAGGAAGGAGAGTCAAAGGCAGCTGTCCAACATCGGAATTCGCTTCTGAAGCAATTTTCCAAATCTCAGCCAACTGAGGGGACAAGCGCTCTCTAGAATTCATCGCTAAACTTGAACCAATCTTATCATGCAGAAGGTCGATGTTGTATGTCAGATCGTGAAAGGCACGCTGGTAACTATTTTCAGCTTGCACCAGCACAGCATTTTTATCTTGATTCTCTTTGTAACCCCAAACCCCTACACCTATTAATGCTATACTCAACACTATGATGGTAATCCATCGCGTCATACGCCCACCTCCTATTTACAGAAAATATGTTTCCCGATTTGTTTGATCTGTGGTCTTGACCATATCCAGCTGGATGTCGCTGTATTCGGATTAAAATAGTACAATGCTTGTGCTGAAGGATCCCAGCCGTTGATAGCATCTAACACTGCTTCTTTCGCCTGCTCATTCGGTTCTAACCAAATTTGACCGTCACTGACTGCTGTGAAAGCTCGCGGTTCAAATATGACTCCTGACACAGAGTTAGGAAATGATGCGCTGTTCACCCTGTTCAAAATAACGGCCGCAACAGCGACTTGCCCAACATAAGACTCTCCACGCGCTTCTCCATAAACAGCGTTTGCCATCAATTGAATATCGTTCTGAGAATAACCACTTGGAACGTTTACGGCTGTAGGTTCCTTTGTTTCTTGTTGCTGTTCCTGCTCCTGTTGAGGAGCTTTTTGACCTGTTTGCTGCTGATCGTCTTGTTTTTTCTTCGTTTGCTGTGCTTTTGGTGTGCCGCCGTAATGAGTGAATTCATTTCCTTGTCTGATTTGTTCTTTAACAAAACCTTTGTCATACTTACTTGCCTTGACTAACTTATTCTTTACTTCTTGCCCTACCAATCCATCAATATCCAACCCGAATTCATATTGGAAATTACGCACAGCCCAGTATGTTCCCCAACCAAAAACGCCATCAATATCTCCATTATAAAAACCTAAGTATTGCAACCTGGATTGAAGTTCAATGACATCTTCCCCTGTCGAACCTTGCTGTATGACCTGATTAGAAAACCCTTGGACAGGTTTGATATAGCTCCACTCTGATAAAGGCAATAGCAATAAGGCTATCCCTACAAATACGACCGTAGCTTTTTTCCATACCATCCATCATCCACCCCTGACCCAATAGTTTAGTTATAGGGGTAGTTTTTAACAGAAACAAAAGATTATGCATAAATTTAATGTGGAGACGCCCTGATAGACACGACAAGCATAAACAAAACCATGTCGTGGCGTTCTTTGCCACAGAATGGAGTTGCTTATGTCTCGAGTGTCTGGGCGTCAGAACCGGATAATTTAAGTGTGGAAGTGACTTGGTAGTAAGGAGGGATAGAAAGAGGCTGGGACTAAACGATAACTGGCACTGGAAAGAAGAACAATAGAGTAGAATGAATCAATTGGAGGATAGGCAACCTGCCGGAACAGCACGAGCGGAAGCCCCCGGAAGGAAGCGGTCTTTGCTTGCTGAGTAGGCTGAGGCCGTGCCCGCGGAAAACGAAGTATGTTGCCGGAGCGGCGTATGAATGTATTGCTTCATAAAGAAAACCCGAATGAATTCGGGTTTTCTAGTGGGAAAATTCATTTATCCCAGACTCTTTCAGGACTTCAATAACTTTTCATGATGTTGATTCGCTATTTTGATTTTGCGGAAGCCGATGATCCATAAAATAATCATGAAAGGAGTAATCCAATACATCCACGCACTCTCGTTCACAGTGATTATGTAATCATACAACGTATGGAGCGCTACAGGTATGAAAAGTGCAAAGGCCATACAAATTTTTGACTTTACAGTTGTAAATTTGGCTTTCCCTACATAGAAACCCATGATAATTCCGAATAAACCGTGTGAGGAAACAGGGAAAATAGCTCGAAGCATAGCTATTTCAATACCATTGTAAAACAAATAAATGACATTTTCGATCGTTGCAAAACCTAAGCTTACAGCAACTGCATAAATGATGCCATCATAGTGATGATCAAAATCCGAGTGGCGATAAGCGACAAATACTATAAAGAACCATTTAAAGAATTCCTCCATTAGACCTACGAGGAAGAACGACTTTAATAATGGATGCTGAAATATGTTTTCCACTTCGAATGCATATTGAATGAACATGATGGGGAACACCATAATGACTCCTATTATGAACATACGGATAATTAAAGGGAACGGTTCTAATTCAATCCGTTTACTTAAATATATGAAGGTCATAATGGCCACAGCAGGAGATATGGCAGCAGTTAAGATGGCCAAAATAATCAATCCTCTCTCTTTCTTTAACCTACAATTCATCGTATCATGAAGGTATATGAAAAGGAATAACTGAATGGAAGTTGGTGGAAGTTATGAAACGTATTTTAGTAATTCACACAGGTGGAACAATTTCAATGAAAGAAAATAAAGAAACAGGCGAGGTCAATACTTCATCAAAACATCCGCTTGATGAAATAACTACTCTATTGCGAGGAGAAACCGAAATTGAGGATGATATTCTCTTTTATCTCCCTTCCCCGCATATCAGACCTGACCATATGTTGAAATTAGGCAGGTATATCCATGAACGTATGTCCAAAAAATCCTTCGATGGCATTGTCATTACACATGGAACAGATACTTTGGAAGAAACCGCCTATTTCCTGGATTTGTTTTTACAAACCAGAAAGCCTGTGGTTGTAACAGGAGCAATGAGATCCAGCAATGAAATTGGAGCTGATGGGATGTACAATTTGCTGAGTGCAATTCGCGTAGCAAGTTGTGATGAAGCGCAGGACAAGGGTGTGCTCGTTGTGATGAATGATGAGATTCATACTGCTAAAAATGTAACGAAAACTTCAACGAGCAATGTAGCGACTTTTCAAAGTCCACAATACGGTCCGGTTGGAGTCACTACGAAGAACGATGTGTTCTTTCATCATAAAATGACAAGACACGACTCTTATCCTGTTCAAAAGATTGATAAAAAAGTCTCCCTCATTAAAGCCTATGCCGGCATGGATGGGTCACTGATCGATGCGGTCACTGACAGCGGAATCGACGGAATTGTCATAGAAGCATTAGGTCAAGGAAACCTCCCGCCAGAGACAGTCGAAGCTTTGCAGCGTGCTCTGACAAAGGAAATCCCCATTGTTCTTGTTTCCAGATGTTATCAGGGGATTGTCCAGGATACATATGGTTACCCTGGAGGCGGCAAAAAGCTACGCGAGATGGGGATTATTTTTGCCAATAGTTTAACAGGGCCAAAAGCACGTATTAAGTTGATGGTCGCCCTTGAAATGACACAAAACACAACAGAACTGGAACATATGTTCAGTTAGCTAACAAAAAAGGAGTCCTCGGATAGGACTCCTTTTCTTGTGTGAAGGAATTATAAAATTGCCAGGAGAGGAGCTGGGTTTCAGTTCCAATTATTCACTTTTAATTGCTTCAGCGATTTTGCCTCCATGATGACGACCATTTTCAATGAAGATTTCATTATTATTATAGCCAGCTGCAATAACACCAGCGATGTAAATTCCGGGAACATTCGTTTCCATAGTGGCTTCGTCGAAAGTGGGACGTCCGGTTTCCGAATCCATCTCCACACCCATTCTAGTTAGAAAACTATGATCAGGGCGGTAACCGGTCATAGCAAAAACAAAGTCATTGTCTATGCGTTTTTCCTCACCACGGCAATCATAGATGACTTCATCTTGTGTTATTTCCTTCACATTCGCACAGAATTCCATATCTACGATCCCCTTTCGGACAAGGGCTTCGAATTGAGGCAGAATCCAGGGTTTGATGCTCTTCGAATATTCTTCTCCTCTATAAAGAACTGTCACATGGGCACCTGATTTCTCCAATTCTAGCACGGCATCAGCAGCCGAGTTCTTCCCGCCTATGACGGCAACCTTTTTATTGAAATAAGGGTGTGCTTCTTTGAAGTAATGCATCACTTTTGGCAAATCTTCCCCTACAACCCCCATATAATTCGGTTGATCATAATAACCAGTGGCGACTACGATCTGTTCCGCCTCGTATACCGCTTCTTTGCCCATCTCTTTTTCCGTATGGACTGTGAACCCGTCATCGTTGCGAACAACCTCGAGAACTCTTTCATATGTGTTGACGCGCAGCTGCTTTCGATCAGCCACAGATCTATAATAAGCGAGAGCCTCATTACGGACAGGTTTTTGGCGTTCCGTAATAAATGGGACCTCACCGATTTCTAATTTTTCACTGGAACTGAAAAAAGTTTGATGTGTCGGATAGTTATAAATGGAATTAACGATATTCCCTTTTTCTATGATCAATGGTTCAATTCCGCTTTTATTCAATTCAATGGCCGCACTCATTCCGCACGGCCCTCCGCCTATGATGATGACTTTTTCTTCCTGATGCACCTGCAACACTCCTCTTTCTATGCCAAGCTCTCCAATAATCAAAGCTTTATTATATACTTGCTCTTCATTAATCAATGTTTTCGGTTAATTTATTGTTTTACTTTGGTCTTCAAAGACACCAGTCTAACAGCTCTTTCTGATTTTTAACATAATAAAATCTCCTACCATAACAATGATAGGAGATTGTAAAAGGAGAATCAACCTATATCCATCCGCGGAATCTTGAAGCTTCAGCCATTTTTCGAACACCGACCATATAGGCCGCAAGACGCATGTCGACACGTCGAGTCTCCGCGGTACGATAAACATTATCAAAACCTTTTACGATGACTTTGTGGAGCTTTTCTTCCACTTCTTCTTCTGTCCAATAGTATCCTTGATTATTCTGTACCCATTCAAAGTAAGATACGGTTACTCCACCGGAAGAAGCCAGAACATCAGGAACGAGGAGGATATCCCGTTCAGATAGGATTCTTGTGGCATCCAGAGTTGTCGGACCATTAGCTGCTTCTACAATGATAGATGCTTTTATATTATACGCGTTATCTTCCGTGATCTGATTTTCAATCGCAGCTGGTACGAGAATATCACAATCGAGTTCAAGAAGTTCTTCATTTGTAATCGTATTTTTGAATAAGTTCGTTACCGTGCCGAAACTGTCCCTACGATCCAATAAGTAATCAATATCCAATCCATCAGGGTCGTGTAAACCACCGTAAGCATCAGATATGCCAATAACTTTGGCTCCACGATCATGCATGAACTTCGCTAAAAAGCTGCCTGCATTTCCGAATCCTTGGACGACGACCCTCGCACCTTCAACATTGAAGCCTTTTTTCTTACAAGCTTCTTCGATGCAGATGGTCACCCCTTTGGCAGTTGCTGTTTCGCGACCGTGCGAACCTCCTAATACAAGCGGTTTACCTGTGATAAATCCAGGATTATTAAATTCGTCAATACGACTGTATTCATCCATCATCCATGCCATGATTTGGGAGTTTGTAAAGACATCAGGTGCAGGGATATCCTTTGTAGGCCCTACGATTTGACTGATGGCACGAACGTAGCCACGACTGACTCCTTCAAGTTCGCGAAAGGACATCTCACGTGGGTCACAGATGATCCCGCCTTTACCACCACCGTAAGGCAAGTCGACGATGCCCGCTTTCAAACTCATCCAGATGGACAGAGCTTTCACTTCTTTTTCGGTAACGTTCGGGTGAAAACGAACCCCACCCTTTGTTGGTCCCACAGCGTCGTTATGCTGTGATCTGTAGCCTGTGAATATTTTGATATGGTCGTTGTCCATACGCACTGGAATTCTTACTGTCATCATACGTACAGGCTCTTTCAACAATTCATAGACTTCGTTTGGGTATCCTAATTTATCAAGTGCCTTTTTGACCACTGTCTGAGTGGACTTCAACACGTCAAGTTTATCGTTGTTTTCATTTGCAGAATCTGTTGGCTTATCGGCTACCATCCATTTACCTCCTATATCAATCCATTCGATTAGGGCTCTTCTTTCAGTGATTAGTATACACGTTCCCTACATTTAAAGAAAGCGGTAAATACACCTTTTCTGATTGATTTCAAAAAGAAATTGTAAGCGATTACACTTTTTTCTTCTTATTCACTCCAGAAAGTTCGACAAATTTTTGAATCAAGTCATCATAACTCATCCCTACTGCTTGAGCGGAGTCAGGAAATAGACTTGTAGGTGTCATGCCAGGCAATGTATTCACTTCCAGAATAATGGGTTCGTTATTTTCATTAATGATAAAATCAACACGGGAATAGACGTCGCAACCGAGCAACTGGTGTGCCAATACAGCATCTTCCTGAAGTTGAGCCGTCATTGAATCCTCAACTTTGGCGGGAACGATATGTTCACTCCCCCCGGGTTTATATTTTGAATCAAAATCGTAATAATCATTCTTCGGAATAATTTCGATTACCGGGAGTGCATGTTCCTTCCCTTTTAGACCGATGACCGGCACTGTCATCTCTCTTCCCTTAACATAGTCTTCAACAAGAATCATAGAATCAGATTGTGCTGCCATCTGAATGGCTTCCATGACTTGTTTTTCCTCTTTGACAATCGTCAGACCTAGTGTGGAGCCTTCTTGATTCGGTTTTATGACAAAGGGCAGCGAAAACTTATCATTGATTTCTTTTTCAATGGATGCAAACTCCTCTTCCACAGACACATCATAGACCTCGCTCTTTGCTGTATAAAGACCATTCAAAGAAAAAATTTGTTTGGATTTCGCTTTATCCATAGCCAGGGCGGATGACAATACCCCTGAGCCTACGTAGGGGAGGCCGATCATATCCAGTAGACCTTGTATCTTCCCGTCTTCTCCAAAGCGACCATGCAAGCCGATGAAAACGAGGTCTACGTCCAATTGGAGGATTTCTTCTATTCGTTCCGGGGAGAAGTCGATTTCAATGACTTCGTGGCCTTTATTAATTAACGCTTTTATTATTCCCTTTCCCGTCGACAAGGAAACTTCGCGTTCTCCAGAAGTTCCACCATATAAAACCGCAATCTTCATTGTTTACACTCCATTTCATACCTCTGTATATTAAATAACACCAGTTATCATCTTAACATGTTCCTTATCCTGCTTCTATTCAAAAATAAAAAGAACGAAGCTTTTTTGAAGCTGCGTTCTTACAGGTTATGAAAAATGTCTATAAATGGTTTCACATGCATGACTGTCCATGATCTCTTTGCCATATTCTATCAGACGATGCGATGTAGCCGCTGTCGCACAGGCGAATTCGGACAACAAAGCAATAACTTGATCTTGATCCAAGTGAAGTATATCTTCATCACGAATAAGCATATAATAATCCTCGTCATAGTAATAGACACTACCACCGATAACATCCAGTTGGTACAGTTGGATACCTGCGCCGATGACATCTTCAAAATCAGCGAAAGAGAACATCATTTCTTTACTTTCATCCAATGTGACTTTCATTTCAATATAATCTTCATCTTCCTCAAGATCGTCAGGTTCCGTCTTCGTGACAACGACTAACATTCCTTGCGCCTGCAATAAGTAGACTTGCACAAGTAACACACCCGTGAGCTCGACCCCAAGTTCTATACCAGCTTCGTACATCATATCACTGAAAATCCGATGTACTCTCGGCAAGTCATTCCAAAGCTCTTCTCGAGACAAGCCCCTATCTAATAAATCATCAAACGTGAGAAAAATTTTGAATTTCTCATTCGTCATTCTTTCTACTCGCACATGATCGCCCCCCTGTCACGATGTGTGTTATCTATATCTTATGATGACTGATGCGATTATGGCACCTTTTTTCAAATTATATCCGACCTTTTGGGCAGGGGGCAAATTTTTTATATACTTTCAAGCCGCTGAAAGTACAATAAGCACTCAACGCTTATTTAACCATGCTTCCCAATCTTTTTTGGAGTTTCCGACAATAAAAGGATGAATTAACTTTTTGTCGATTTCTGATAGGCGGTCATATGCATACCCACCGAGACCAATATTCAATTCCGGGTACTGTTGTTGAAGGGACTCCGCTAGTTTGACTGTAATCGACATATTCTTTTTGAGCGTGCATGACATGAACATATAGGTGGGATCAATTTCATCAATGATAATATCGATGTCCCCCCCTGCTATACTCTGGCCAAGATAAATGACATCGTATCCTTTGCGCTTTAAAAACAACGCGAAAATAAGCAGCCCCAACTCATGACGTTCGTTAGGACCACAGACAAGCAGCGCTTTTGGGAGCATGCGATCAGAAGGGATGGAAATAAGCATCATACCAATTCTGGACCTGATGAATTGGCTGGCGAAATGCTCATGTGCACTGGTGATTTTATTTTCTTCCCATAAATCCCCGACTCTCACGAGTAATGGTCCGATAATATCAATGGCAACTGTCTCAGGTGTGAACAAGCTGAAAGCATGATCAAGATGGCGCTGTGCTTCGTTTTCTTCAAAGGATAGCAATCCGTTGAGGAGATCGTCGCCTATTTTTTCAAGTTGAGAGGCAGATTCAAAATTATCGGATTCTGAAACTACCTCTTCGTTGCTTTCAAGTAATGAAACTGCTTGAGAAATCGTAAATCCTTTGTTGACCTTTTCCATCAACCATTTCAATATTTTGATATGATTGTCTGTATATAAACGATGACCAGCCTCATTCCTTGATGGACGGATCATTTGATACCTGCGTTCCCATGCACGTAAGGTACCAGGCTGGATACCAAGCATTTGGGAAACTGCTTTGATATTGTATTTTGCCTTAGTTGTTGCCATATGCGCCTCCACCTGTTTATTTTCCTTTATTATATAAGAAGTCTAAAGGGTGTGTAAAATTCGTATACTCTTTTTATAACTTTTGAGCAAGGATTATTTTTTTCCAGACTTTACATGTATTACATGACATTCAGCTTTGGTACCTAAACGGAGCGAGAACAAAGATGTGCCGTAGCCTTCACTCACAAGGATTGTTCGGGCCCCATTTCTTGACCATCCGCCTCGTTCATACGGTCCCATTCCAAAAATACGAATTTGGCCGCCATGGGTATGTCCGCTCAATACTAAATTGAAACGATCCTGGTCTTCCTTATTCATTCGGGCAAAAACATAGGGGTCATGTACACAGAGAACTTGATAACCATCAAGATCATTTATATAGGAAGCATTTCTTCGCGGCTGCAGAAAATATGGATCCAATCCACTCAGCACGATATTCTTACCCTGGGAGACCTCTACCGTTTCATCCACATTTGATAGCGGAAGAATACCATGCTCCTGGAGGACCTCAAGAAGCGCCCCTGTCTCGAATTCATGATCATTGTTACCCGGAATAAAGTAGACAGGTGCCTTCCATCGTTTTAACAGAGTCAGATTTTTTTCCAGCCGCTCAGAAGATGTTCTCTTATCCACCAGGTCTCCTCCGATAATGACCACATCCACCATCCCTACCTTTGATAGGGTTTCTTCGCGGAGTTTACGTTTATGTATATCTGAAATGAAAAACAAGCGCAATTCATCTATTTCTCCAAGGGAAGCATCAGTGATCTCACGCACATCCAAGTGATCATGATGAGCACTGAACCACATGAATAATATTAGAGAAATGCCTGCAACCAATAATAAAAACAGGACCCATAACAATACTCTCCGCCCCCTTCACTTTAATAAATGAAATATCATCTTATCACAAAGCCCTTTCTCATAAAAAGTCGCTATGCTCCTAGAAGAGCATAGCGACTTTTTATATATCCTTGACACTTAGTATTCTGAAACCGGTTTTTTCTAGTTTCTTAGTGAAGGCTTCGATATTGTCATTGTCTTCTATCTTCATTACGATCCGTCTAGCCAATTTGTCCGTTTCATCGAAAGTAGCTAAAGAAATGACATTTTCATGGTAACTCTTGAGGATATCTCCGAGTCTTTCGATTCTCCCGGATGATTCTTCTGAAGTGAAGGCGATACGGACCCCCTTCTTCTTCACGCCGAATGCACTTTCAAACTGTTCAATGACATCATACCGTGTCACCAACCCTTGAAACTGCAATTTTTGATCGACGACAGCCAAGACAGAAAAGCCTTTGAACATAGGAAGTGTTCTCTCAAATACTTCTTCATCATGGATGTGATATTCCTCATGTGCTGCAATATCACCAGCTGTCGTACTTCTCAGGAATACGTCTTTGTCCATTTTTTCTGTGGAATTGAAGAATGCACGAAAAATGATTTCTTTAGAAACCATCCCTTTAAAGATTCCGGAAACTACGACGGGCATGGCTTCGATATCTTTCTGTTCCAAAACTTCCAGCACCTCGGACAGCGAAGTTGATCCTTGGGCAGTGTACGATCTATGGGCTGGCTTCATAATACTTTTGACAAACATACGCTCACCTCTTTCTTTTCCTATCACAAAATGTAATTCGCTGAAGAGACCAGATATTCCTGCTTGTTTTCGAATAGGACAAGTGCTGTCCACATAATATTTTGAAGAAAAGGATGTGATGATGGATGTACACCCCGATTAAATGTTACCAACCTTATCACGGCCCGAATGATCCATGTCCACCAAGGAAAATCGCCTGTTACCAGACTCCGCCGAATCTTTATTTAGGGTTCCAGCCGCCGAACCTTCCCCAATTCTCCATTCAGGAAGCGTTGTATAAGGGCACTTTATGGCCATGTTTATTCGATCCCTACCCTACCCCGGTCCAGAAAGGAGATAAATGATGAAGCAGGCGCCTAACCCTGGTGCAGATCGTTATGCACTGATGGAGAAAATTCAAATGGTAGACTTTGCACTTGTAGAATTGACGCTTTATTTAGATACACATCCGCAAGATTCCCAAGCGATTCAACAGTTTAACCAACTTGCAGTCGAAAGCAGAGATCTAAAAACAATGTATGAAAAACAGTTCGGGCCCCTCCGGCAATTTGGGGGCAGCTTCTCAGGATACCCCTGGAACTGGGGTGACAGCCCCTGGCCATGGCAACTTTAAATTTGAGTAGATAACACACGAAAAAGGAGGGCTCTTATGTGGGTTTATGAAAAAAAGCTGCAATACCCTGTGAAAGTGTCAGAATGCAACCCGAGACTTGCGAAGTATCTGATTGAGCAATACGGGGGTGCTGATGGAGAATTATCTGCTGCACTGCGTTATTTGAATCAAAGATACAGTATACCGGATAAGGTGATCGGTTTGCTGACAGATATCGGCACAGAAGAATTCGCACACCTCGAAATGATTGCTACAATGATTTATAAATTGACGAAGGATGCCACTCCAGAACAAATGAAAGAAGCGGGGCTTGGGGCCCATTACGCCAACCATGATCATGCCTTGTATTATAACAATGCCGCTGGAGTTCCATGGACCGCTTCGTATATTCAAGCGAAAGGAGATCCAATCGCTGACTTGTATGAAGACATCGCCGCAGAAGAAAAAGCCCGCGCGACGTATCAATGGATCATCAATATGTCGGATGATCCTTGCTTGAACGATAGTCTTAAGTTTCTACGCGAAAGGGAAATCGTTCACTCCCAGAGGTTCCGCGAAGCAGTCGAGATACTTAAATTCGAAAGAGACAGAAAGCAGATTTATTAAATGGCATCCCCCTTCAGTCATCATTATCTCACGTTTATTCCACACCCATACGCTCTACTGTGATTTCTTCATGGTAGGGTGTTTCTTCTTGAATGATCTCCGGTTCCATGAACGTTCCTTTGAACCATTCATCCCAGTATGGATAGGACAAGATCAAACTGATCAAAACAATAAAAGCGATTAGCAGGAATCGAATCCATAGGTTGCTGACTTTCCACTTCGTCTTTGCAGCTTTCGACTGATGCACGTCTTTTCGCGGTGGGAGGTCCAGCACATCTAAATCTTCCGCTTCATAACCGCCTTCATCTTTATATGACCTCAACTTTTCTGCTTGGTCTTTTTGTTTTTCACTCATTCAGCCCACCCCATTTACCAAAACGTATCCAAAAGGCTAACACTAAATCGATGATGAAGTGTGCCGTAATCGTTACAATCAAACTGCTGGTAATCTCGAACATATATCCAATAAAAAAACTTACGAACAAGACAGATATGAAAAGGACGATTTTTGTCAAATACCTGATATGCATGACCGCAAATAATAAACTAGCTGTTATGTAGCCGAACTCAGTGTGCAATACACCACGAAAAAGCATCTCTTCACTGAATGCAACCAGAAAAGTAATCCCGATTATGCCCTGGATCGAACGGTTTTGGAAGACTTTCACATTAATACCGCCATCATCGTACATCCGTTCAGGTAAACTATACATGAGTACATAATCGATGAGAAGAACCATAAGTCCCGGGAGAATCCCGAACCATATCCATTGATTCATATTAAGGTTAAATTGTTGGATCCACCCATCCCAGAATGATTCAAACAAAATGACACTCCCGATAATCGACATGCTCAAGATGATCAGCTGGGTCAATATAAGCTGGAGTGTCACCTCTTGATCACTCATTTGTTTGATGATTGCTGCTTGATCCTTACGTTTCATAAGTTCCTCCCTGCTGAAATATCACTCGCAGACGATCCTTCCACGTTACAGAATGTACCTTTTCCTGGTCTTCTTTAAACGAAAGATCATTAACACGAAAATCACAAACATCACAGCAAGGAGCATAAGGGGGACGAATATATCCCTGGAAAGGTTTGTATAATTCTTCCCTTCTACACTTCGTATGGTGAATCCATCTCAACATCTCGGTCAGTTTATTCTGTTTATAAATCCAGCGTTCTTCAAGAATTCGGAGAAGCTTCTGTTGAAAAGTTGAGGGAATATCTTTCAATAGCCGGCCTTGTATTAAGTCAGCTTCTTCGAATTGAAATTTGATAAAATTCCATTGAGACTCTGAAAATTGCATATCCTCAAGTATGGTCTCATCACCCGGAAGAGTGGTGCCTACAAAGGATTCAAGATACTGCATGATTTTAAAGAGACCACTCTTATCCGGTAACTCACTTTGAATCAACATTTGAGGAAGGTAGTGATCCTTAGGGGTGAATAATACGAGACTTGCCGACGTTTCTCCGTCTCTCCCTGCCCTTCCAATCTCTTGTATGAACGATTCGAGTTGAGGAGGAAGGTGAAAGTGGATGACAAGCCTGATGTTCTGCTTATCCACGCCCATCCCGAAAGCGCTTGTACAACAGATGATATCCAATTGATTGTTCATGAATTGCTGCTGTACAAGCATACGGTCGGTCTGCTCCATGCCTCCATGATAAAATGCGACGCGATGATTCAGTTTCTCTCTCAACTCACAGGTCACTCTCTCAGCCCATTGCCTGCTGGAAAAATAAATCATCGTCGGAGCCTGGTTTTTCTCCAGCACCTGAATGATCCGTTTTACCTTTTCTTCCGGTGAAGAATATTCCTCGACTGCTAAACTGATGTTTCGCTTATCCATCGGATAGATCCGTTGATTCATAAATGGAAGTTTGAGCCTGTCCATAATATCCTGCTGGACTTCTTTCGTCGCTGTTGCGCTAAGAGCCAGCACAGTAGGGTTTCCCAAAGTTTCTATCGTTTGATAGAGCTTTAAATAATCAGTTCTGAATTCATGACCCCATTGGGAAATACAATGGGCTTCATCTATGACGAAAAGTTGAACATCAACTCCCTCAAGCGCTCGCTGTAACCACTCATTTTGGAGCATTTCCGGGGATATATAAACCAATGAATATTCATTCAAGCGCTTCATCACAGCCCGCTTCTCATTATGCTCCATAAAACTATTCAGAGCAGTCACAGATTTATAGCCGTTCGCTTTCAATTGTTTCACCTGATCGATCATCAGAGAAATCAATGGAGACACAACGATCGTCGTTCCCCCCAGCAGCTTGGCAGGCAACTGATAACAAAGCGATTTTCCTGTACCAGTAGGAAGGATACCAAGAACGTCCTGGCCACTCAGCACGTCTCTGATAATCATCTCCTGTCCTTCACGAAACTCGGAAAAGCCGAAGTGTTTCTCCAAAGGTGCCTTAAGATCATGAATTGTCATAGGCGTATCCTTCCTTTCTCTGAGTCTGACGGCCAGCCATAGCCAGCCGTAGCTCAAAATAGTCATATTTACCATCAAAGGCTTCATGGATATGCTTCAGTCTCTGGGTATCTAAATGGCGAGCTTTCTGGAGAATTTCATCAACATCATCAGGGTGTATGAAAGGTTCGATTGAAAAATGAGGGATAACCAGCGCTGCTTCAACGATATGATCTTGAATCGTACTCCTCTTCAATCCCCTTAATGTAGTGACCTCCTCTATACTCAACCCTTGATTTAAATACTGATAGGTTTTCTGAGCCGATTGGGTGATCATATGAGAGGAGTCCAGCCCTTTTGTACAAAGGTGCAAGACCGGATATCTATCCTGACCTCTCTTCGCACAGCAGAAAAGGAAGTGATACATATGAAAAAGGCATATATGAACATCCTCACGAGTGAGTTGGAAGCTATTTTGCAACTGTTCAATGGTCAAACCGATGACTCCACCGCCCGACAATCGATATGCAAACAACTCAGCTTCTATTGATGAACGTTCCGCTAACAATTGAGAAATTTCCTGATGAAGCGATTGGACAAGCTGTGGTACCTTTTGTTGAACACTGGCATACACCGCTTTCACCCACTTCTGCACTTCCGGATCATCAATAATTGGTACAAATGAAGTAATATCTGCCTGTAGATTTGTCGCCGTTTGTGTGAGCAAATTCAATCTCCGTTCAAACACAGGGATGGCAGCGTGGAGCTCCATTCCTTGAAAAGAATCCAGTAAAGGGCCATCATAGTCGTGTAGTTTCTTATTTCCCTTAGCTGTCAATACAGGAAATCCTCCATTTTCTAATGAGATTTCTCGAAGATCCAGGATTTCTTCAATGTGTCGATCCAACTCATTTCTTTTCAGACTAGGAAATATCCCGAAATAATGATCTAAATTGTAGCCTTTGGCATCCTGCATCGTTTGAGATGATCTTTTACCGGTTAGTAAATTATAAATTCCAGATAACGTACGCTCCCCTTTAAAGTGCTCTATACAAACCTTCAAAATAAAATCGAACACCTTTTCCCCTCCTTTCTAACGTTTTATGTAAAGTCATTCAAGTTGAAATGCACAACGAGGCGATTTACAATATATGTTGTACTTTATAATACCACCTGTTTTAGGTTCCTATATACATTAAGGAGGTCGATCCTATGGCCAAATTCACCATTGTGGACCAGGATACATGCATTGCTTGCGGGGCGTGCGGGGCAGCAGCGCCCGATATATATGATTATGACGATGAAGGCATCGCCTATGTCGTTTTGGATGATAACGAAGGGATGGAAGAAGTACCTGAAATCTATCAAGAGGATATGGAGGATGCCTTAGAAGGTTGTCCGACAGACAGCATTAAAATCGCTGAGTCCCCTTTCCACGGCGAACCGCTCAAGCATGAAGAGTAGAAACACAGCCCCTTCAATGAAGGGGCTTTCTATATGGGCTCAAAACAGAGATAGAGATATACTAAAGCTTTACGAAGCATAGCAAGGCACTTGCGCTTTTGTTCTACGAATTCTAAAGTTCTTTTTTTGCCATGGCTTCAAAACGGTTTTCCGCTTCCATTCGATCGATGGTGGAGAACCGGCGGTGGTTGTTACGATCGATGATGCGGTAATGCTGACTGATGAGGTTTTGTTGTAACGTAAAGTTTTCACCACCAGCAATTGTCTGCCACCATACTTTCCCACCCAAAGTTTTCTTTCCTGGACGTTCTACTTGTTGATGGGCGATCGTTTCAACGATTTCAACCGGCGAATCACCCAAGACGCTTTTTAAGACCTCACTCTCTTGAAAAAGTGCACAAACAGCGACAACTGTCGTCCACCCTGCCAACGTCCTTTCCTTTTCAATTTGAACTAGTGTTTTTTTGGATAAACCTAAAACCTCGGCCATAAGGTTTTGTGTATAGCCATATTCGACGCGGATCAATTTCATTTTATCAGATATTATTTCCCTCAATTGCTCTTTATTCATCACTTATCGTCCCCTTTACTCACCCTCTTATTTTAACACGAGAAGTTATTGGATACCTATTGAAAAGAAAATCCTCCCACACGTTGGTGTGGAAGGATTTCATTACATTAACGGATAGGGTTAACTGCAGACGGGACTGGAATGGGATTATCTAAGTCATAACTAGAAAACCTGCGGACATTGATGCCTTCAAAACGTACTTCTTCATATCCGAATTGCTTCGCTGTCGCTAATACAGCCTCGACCATTGTCAAAAGTTGCTGCTCACTCGCCCATGCTTGATGCTCGATTTGGATAGTTACCAGCCCTTCGTTCTCATTGATTGAAGAAAATTTCACGTGGTCTGGAACAGCAGGCGTTACATAAAGGCCATCACCTTTTTCTTTCATACTAGCAAGCGCGTCTTTGAAAGAAATCGTTTGAGCTGCAGGGATAGGGACTAGGAAGCGCTCAGCAGCATCCTCATACTGATACACTTTGTAATAGTATTCTCCTTCTTTGATGACTGGAAGCTCTTCTACTTCACCATAATTCCCAAGTGAAACAGGGGCGCCGGACTCTGACTGTACCTCGATTGTCGACACTTCATATGCTTCCAGTTCCCAGCGGATACTATCAACAATTGCTTTGGCCCATGCACTTCCGCTGACAGTGAATTGATCGGGAAAAGTGACAGTCGCACGTTGTTCTTCCTCATTTACGTCATACTCCAATTCCTCAACCACTCTTTCTGATAACCCCATGGCTCCAAAAGGAACCTCGTTGTTTGATGAAGCGGCTACAGGAATAATCACTTCCGCATTCATCCCCGGATGAGCGACAATGGGGGCTGGTGATTCCGATGAAGCCATAATCAGCGAATCGAGGTTTGTGCTTTCCTGTATAGATTCTCCTTCTTGGGAATCAGGTTCATCTGGTGGAACCGCCTCTTCCTCAACTGCCTCTTCATCATTTGGTTTTGCTTCTTGTATCTTTGAAGATTCCTCTCCCTTATCTGGATGATTTTCCTCGTCCTCTGATAGAGCGGAATCCTGACCAGTATCTTCCTTTTCTTCTTCTGTTGAGGAGGATTCAGATGCAGCACGTTCATCATTAGATGATTCCTCCATTGTTGAAGGGTTCATATTGCCGAAAAAAACAGGTATGAAGACAGCCATTAAAAGGACAACTGCAGCTGAAGCAACTGTTGGTAATACCCATGGAGCCACTTTCCGTTTTTGTTTATTGAGTTTTGGTGAGATACTGCGGTACAAATCCTCTTTAGATTGTCGATCCTCTACACGAGGGAGTTCTTTTAATAATGATTCAATCTCTTCTTCTTTACGCTTCTTCACGTTCGCCACCCCCTTTATCCTCTTGTCCCATAATCATCTTCAAAGCTTTCATCGCCCGATGTTGAGTTGTTTTCACTTTACTTTCGCTCCACTCTAATATTTCAGCCGTTTCCTGAATCGACATTCCTTGTATGAACCGTAAAATGATGACACTTCTTTGATCCACAGTACACTCATCCAAGGCTCTGTACACCTGCTGGACCTCATCTTTCTGTACGGCTACTTCATCTGGTAATGTCTCATGGTCTCTGAGTTGTTCTCCTTTTTCACTCCAGTCAAAAAATTCCATGATTTTGTTACGTTTCCGTTTTTGCTTTCTGAAATGATCAATGGCTACATGTCTGGCAATGGAAAACAACCAGGTTTTTTCAGTGCTGCGGCCGCTGAATGATTCATAAGATTTTATGACTTTAATATATACATCTTGGACAAGATCTTCTGCGAGGTCACGATCTTTGACCATGTAGATAAGAAATTGAAAAAGGTCACGATGGTAATTTTCATAAAGTTCATCAAAGAACGATTTCAATGCTAGTACCTCCCGGGTCTCCTATATAGTCGTTTTATGTAAAGGAAAAGTTACACTATCTATCTTAATATGTGTAAAAGAAAAAGGGAACCTGCCGCTCCTGATGAAAAAGACTCAGTTCACCTAAAACAAGCGGGTGCGCGGTAGCTTAATGCAGCGCAAAACTTCGAAAACGATAAAAGAACGGGGCTGGGACAAAACACTGACTGTCACAGGAAAAGACGAACAATAGGGCGGAATGGATCAAATGGAGCGTAGGCAACATAGATAGACTCCTGGGGAACAGCGCGAGCCGAAGATCCACTTGGTCAAGTGATCTTCTTGACCACGTTAGCTGAAGCCGTGCCCGCGGCAAGCATCCACCGACAAGCGATTCGTGAGAAGCAACAACAAACTTTAACAGTTCCTCTATATTGAAAAGGTTTTTCAGTGGCCTCAAGTATGTTGCCGGAGCGGCGTAAGCATTTATTGTTTCATAAAGAAAACCCGAACGAAATTTCGTTCGGGTTTCTAGCGGGAAAATTCTTTTGTCCCTGCCTTTTTTCTTTAAAATAATTTAAGATGCTTTTGATATCTCATTCCTTTTTTGGTAACGATAGAACAATGTGCCAAGGACCGGAGACAGAATAAATATGAATGCGGTATTGGAAATGGCATGATTGATATCCATTGGTAAGCCACTTAAATAATACGCCCAAAATGGTTGTCCTGCTGCACGCATCGTCAAGGAAAGGACAACTCCATAAAAGAGACCACTGAAAAAACCAAAGATTGACAAGCCCCATACAGGAAGTCTGCCCCAATACTTACCCAGCATTCCTGCTGAAATTCCGATCAGAGCCCAAGCAACAATCTGCCAAATCGTCCAAAACCCCATGCCTAATACCATGTTGGAAACAATCGTCGTCAGTAAGGCAATCATGATTCCGGCAGCAGGTCCGAGCCAAAAGCCGGCAATGATGATAATAGCTGTGACAGGCTGGACATTCGGTATATTTGCCAGCGCCATTCTGCCTGCAACGGCAATGGATGCAAGCATGGCTATCAGTGTCAGTTTATAAGTGTTCATTCCTCATCATTCCCACGATTGGTAGTCAAAAACGATTTCGTCTCCTTCTTCAACTTCGTACTCATTCGCACCTACAGTCGCATCTTCCCCATTGATGGTATATATCCAAGCCATTTTTTCTTTGTCATCCCCTGCAATTCCTTCAATGCTGTTGATGTAACCTTCCGTCTGTTCAACCTCAAAGTTATCTTCCATCACTTCCATCAAGGTCGTACCTTCTTCTACAGTAATTTCTTCTTCAGCTAACATTTCTTCACCCTTATTTTTAGAAACATCGACTTGGAGTGTTACCTCCTGTGCCTCTTCTTGAGTAGCATTCGCTTCGTCCCCTTCTTCTTGTGCTCCACATCCTGCAAGCATTCCTACAGCCAATACGAACGCCAATAACATCGAATAAAGTTTATTCATTTACTACCTCTCCCTTTTACTATTACGTTTCATCGCTTTGATTAGAAAAGAGATCAGACAACCAACGTCAAGTATGTATAGAAAACGAATACCGAATCCTCTCATATGTCCAACAAAAAAAGCTCGCCCTTAATAATAAAGGACAAGCTTAAGACAAACCAGATAGGTTATATAGAACGTTTTCTAATACCGATCGGTTGTCTCAAATGCTCAATCCCCGAAGCTTTGAAACAATGGATCAGGCAGGTCTACTGACTTGTGTCTCTTTCTACTCAGGACCCTTCCCATGCGAATGCACAGTGGATATTCCTTTTCGTCTACACTTACAGTTGCGAGGACAGTTCTGGTATTCCACCAGATTCCCTATTAGGTCTATTACAGACACCTGATTCCTCTTCATATGAAGTTCCAATCATAGAATACATGATAAGTCATAATTTAGCAACTTATTCAATTATCATTCCCTTTAGGAATACGGAAGGAAAATGTCGTACCTTCCCCTAATTTACTGTGCACACTGATCGTGCCGCCATGCGCTTCAACAATATTTTTCGCAATCGCCAAGCCAAGCCCAGTGCCTTTTTTATAATTCTTGTTCTCTCTCTTCCTGGATTTATCCGCTTTGTAAAAACGTTCAAAAACAAAAGGAAGATCTTCTTCAGCGATTCCTAATCCTGAGTCGCGGACCGAAGCCGTCCATTCTTCCATACCATCCTCGATTGCTACCCGGACCTCCCCTTCACTATCGGTATGGCGGATCGCATTATCTATTAAATTCGTGAACACTTGTTCAATCCGGTCTGGATCAAAAGACAAGTGATGTAATGAATCCTCCACTGACGATTTCAGCACGATGTTCTTGTCATTGGCAAGACCCTGGAACTTACGAATGATCTTCTGCATATAAGAACTAATCTCAGTTGATTCTATTGACAATTGGATATGACCAGCTTCCATCCGAGCCAAATCCAGCAGTTCATTGACCAACCGTCCGATACGGAGTGATTCGTCGTGAATGATTTGAGCTAGTTCGTTTTTATCCTCTTTACTCTCCGCTATGTCATCTACAATCGCTTCACTATAGCCCTGAAGCATTGAAATCGGTGTACGCAATTCATGAGATACATTAGCAATGAAATCTTTGCGCAATTTATTCAAACGTCTTTCCTCTGTCATATCCCTTAACACTGCAACAGCGCCACGAACTTTATGTTTATCATATAAAGGTGTCATGATAAACACCCATGAACGACCTTGGAGGGCTACTTCTGTCATTGATTCATGTTCTTCAGATATGACACTATTGAACAGCTCTCTTAATGGTTCTGGTAATGGAATCCGTTCTGGAACCGATGATACACCATTTTTTTCGAACTCATAAGCTTCCAAGTACTGCTGTGCAGGAGGGTTTGAAATCAGGACATCTCCTTGTCGATTCAGGGTAATGACTCCATCCGCCATCGACCTTAAAATCCCTGATAATTGCTCTTTTTCCTGATTCAAAGCGTTAATGTGGAATTTTAATTCTCTTCCCATTCTGTTGAAAGCTATGGCAAGTTCCCCGATTTCATCATGGGTGCGAATAGGGATTTTCGTGTTGAATTCCCCTTTTGCTAAATCTAATGCCCCTTCCCGCATCTTAATCAATGGGGCAGTTATCCTTGTCGAAAGGAAAAAAGCAAAAATGGTCGTCAAAATAATCGCGATACCGGCACCTAAAAAGATGATTTTCGTTGTTTGTTCAGATGTTTCTTCTATCGTGTCCAAAGACTGGTAGACGAAAACGGCTCCATCTTTATTGTTTAAAGGGGTGCCGACCACCATGACACCAGTCGCATTTGTACCCATATCCGCGATTTTCTTCACGTCATCGCCTTCTTCCAACACTGACGACAGTTCTGCATCGTTTTTGAACCAATTATAATCAACCATCGGCAGGTTGGACGATTCACTCTCCGCTACGATGACATCATCCGTCCCTCGGACGATGATCGCCCTGCTGGCAGGGTCTTTGACCATGGCAGTTGTTGATAATAATAAGTCCTGCTCGCCTTCGTATCGATCGACGACGTCGGATATTTTATCAGCCGTTTGCAATAAATGTTTTTCTGCTTCAAGAATATGATAGTTTTGGAAAAATTCTAGTAACAGGATAGTCAATATGAATAAGACGAAGCATACCAAGAGAAGGATGGTAAACCAAAGCTTACCGACAACACTACGCCAGAACATCAATCACCACTTACCTCGAATTTATAGCCGATGCCCCACACAGTCACAATCATCCCTGCTGCTTCTGCAGAGACTTTACTCAATTTCTCTCTTAGCCGTTTCACATGGGTATCGACTGTCCTCAAATCACCAAAAAACTCATACTGCCACACTTCTTTCAACAGTTGTTCACGGTCAAAAACTTTATCCGGTGTTTGAGCCATGTAATTCAATAGCTCATATTCCTTCGGGGTCAAAGCGACTTCTCCTCCGTCTGCTGTCACCCGGTGGGCATCGTTATCAATCGTCATATGGGGAAATACAAGGACGTTTCGAGCTGATGTATCCGTTTCTAAAAACTTCGTAGTAGAAGACCTTCTTAAAAGAGCTTTGACTCTTAATACAACTTCTCTTGGACTGAAAGGTTTAACTATATAATCATCTGTACCTACTTCAAATCCTTGGACCCTGTTCGCTTCTTCACCTTTAGCTGTGAGCATGATGACAGGTGTCGCTTTCTTTTCACGCAATTCTTTACAAACTTCTATGCCATCCTTACCTGGGAGCATCAAATCAAGTAAGATGACGTCGTAATCACTATGAATCGCTTTTTTCAACGCCTCTTCCCCGTCTTCAGCCTCATCGATCGTGTAACCTTCTCTTTCTAAGTACAACCGGATCAACCGGCGAATGCGTTCCTCATCATCAACAACCAGCACTCTTGCTTCTTGTTCCATTGCTACCTACCTCCATACAACTGAGATTATTGTTCTGCCTATACAAAAGGGCAGGAAAGAGCCCTTAGCCCCCGCCTGCCTTTGAAATAGGTTACGCATAAGAATGTAATCCAGAAATGATTAAATTAACGGCAATCAAGTTGAACATAATGATTCCGAATCCACCCACAGCTAACCAAGCTGACTTCATGCCTTGCCAGCCTCTTGATAAACGCAAGTGCAGATAAGCGGCATAAAAGAAGAATGTGATCAGTGCCCATACTTCCTTAGGATCCCAGCCCCAGAAGCGGTCCCAGGCTTGTTGCGCCCAAATCATTGCAAAGATGAGAGCGCCGAGGGTGAAGACAGGAAATCCGATGGCTACCGCACGATATGAGACTTCATCTACAAGTTCCGGATTCACTTTTTTCAACAACGGCTGGATGGCTGCAGCAACGCGCTTGCGTAAGATCAAACGGATGGCCCAATAAAGAACCAATCCACCCAAAATGGCCCATAAGAAGGTGTTCAATTTCTTAGCTGCATCCTGACCACGCATCCATTCAGGGGCCTGGAATAATGGAGACATCGAATTTTCGGTCATCAATTCTCCGTTATAGGGGCCTGCAATGGCAGGCATCTCATAAGTGACTTCACTTGCTTCCCCTTCAATCGGTGCTTGAAAAGTCGCTTCATAATCAAGAGCACTGAAAGTAGAAGATAAAATAATGAAGGCTACCGTTGTAGCTATGACATAGATCACAAACTCAAGCCAAACCGTATGTTTGGATCGCTTCGTTTGATCAACTTGATGGATTAAGAAAATCAGTCCTGCCACAAAACTTACTGATAAAATCCCTTGTCCCAGGGAAGCGGTAGTAACATGGATATACAACCAATGGGACTGAAGAGATGGTACGAGCGGCGAAATTTCTGTCGGGAACATGCTTGCAAAAGCGATTAACAGTACGGCAATCGGCAAGGCGAAAAGACCTAACAAATCCACTCGATAAATGAAGTAGAGTACGATAAACGCAAATACAAGCATCATCCCGAAGAATGTTGTATATTCAAACAGATTACTTACCGGTGCATGTCCACTAGCCATCCACCGTGTAAAGAAATACCCCACTTGTGAGAGGAAACCGATAACCGTGAGGGTAATCCCGATATTTCCTGCTACTTTACTTTTTCCTTTCTTCTTATCACGAATCGTGCCACCGAAGAAGAAGGTCGCAATTAAATAGATGAAAAAAGCAGCATAGAGCAAGTTGCTACTAATGGTCGTCATATCTCCCATTTTTCATCCTCCTGACATTATGATTTCATTTCATATTGATCTATAGGTGATTCTATGTTGGTTCCAACGAGCGCTTTATCTATATCCATTCTTAAAGCGTACCAATTTTTGTTCGTATGGCCGGCAATCCAAACACCATTTTCACGTGGCTGCAACCATATACGGCGGTGGTTCCAATACATACCAATAATCACCCCGAACATAAAGATTGCTCCACCAACTGAAATAATACCTAACGTATGGTCCTTTTTCACTGTCAGACCTGTCACATCTCTTACATCAAAGTTGACCAGTCCAAGCTTGTATTGGTTGTCTTCACTTGCTGCGATATTCGCTCCAATGCCCAGAAAACTGGTTTCAGGTTCTGATTCACCCGGCGGAAATACGTTAAAGACGAAGGCAGGATTCCGCGGATATTTGGATACCGAAACCGGCTCTCCTTCATCCATCTCGTACTCAGGGAAATAGTTCGCAACCTCTACCCGATATCCACTTTCCAGCTCATAAGAAGCTCTAGGGTTTGAAAGGTCGACAGTGAATTCGCCATAAGTTGTATCTTCATCACCCTTGTCATGAATCTTGAAGGTCATTTCATTGAATTCATTCAGTTGATAACTTGCCTGGTACAGAGCGAACTCTTCGAACTTCAAAGGGTTATTCATAGTCGATGTGCCCTCTTTAATCTCTTCAAGTTCAGGCTCAGCTCCAGTCACGCCCTGGTTTTTGCGTTCATAAATGACAGCATCTGTACGGAAAGTTTTCGGAATGGCACCCGCTTGGTTCTCAAGCGCTTCCTTGAATTTTGCATCTTCCGGATTATCTTTATCATAGGTCTCCAAAGTGAAAGATTTATTTTCTATATAATACTCTCCTTCAGTCCCGCTGATCAAAGCTGTTTCTCCTTCGCGGACCCAAATGAATTCATCCACATAAAAAGCCGGAACGAATCGTAATAATGCACCAAGCAGGAAAATGATTAAACCAATATGATTGATATAAGGACCCCATCGGGAAAAACGATTTTTCTCGGCAAGCAAATGGCCATCCTGTTCATACACTTTAAAGCGCTGTTTCTTCAAGTTACTCTTGAACTTTTCAACATCCACTTCCTCAGCTTCTGTCTGTCCGAACACGCGCTGCTTCTTCATGAAAAGTTCGTGACGCTTCGGCTTTTGTTTTTTCAATGTTTTATATAAAGGAAAAAACCGGTCGATACTCGCAATTATGATGGAAATACCGATCATTGCTATCAAAAGCATGTACCACCAGGAGCTGAATAAATCATGAAAGCCAAGCTGGTAATAAATTTGACCGGCAATTCCATATTGATCCAGGTAATGTGTCGCTGGGTCAACGTTTTGCGGTATGTACATTTCCTGAGGAAAAATCGTACCAATAGCTGAAGCAACGACTGTAATGAAAATGAGAGTCACGCCGACTTTCACAGAAGAGAAAAAGTTCCAAATTTTATCGATAAACGTTCGATTATAAGTTTGGGACCGGCGTGCACTTCCATCATAACGCATATTCAACAAAGATTTTTGATCGTTGCCATCAATATGCTGATTCTTCTCGATCGGCTTACCACATGACTCACAAAGGACCGTCCCCTCAGGATTCACATGCCCACATTCGCAGGTAATTTCGTTCATAAATAAAACCTCACAATACCAAGTAGACTCTACTCTTCAGGTGTAATGCTCTGCAAGTGACCTTCTAATTTATCTAAAGTAAGCGGTCCGATCACTTGTTCCTCAATTTCACCGTCAGGGTTAATGAATAATGTGGAAGGAATAGGTCCGATATTATAAAGATCCATGACTTGTCCTTTTTTATCTTGCAAGATTGGGAAGCTGAGATCATATTCATCGATGAACCGTTCCACAACAAGCTCCGTCGAATCTAGATTGACGGCAAGGATTTCGACACCTTTTTCTTTATACTTGGGATACAATTCTTCCATATAAGGCATTTCATCTTTACATGGACCACAATAGGTAGCCCAAAAATTCACCATTACACCTTTACCTTCTAAATCACTCAACTGCACCGTTTCTTCCGTACCGAACTTTTTCAGTTGGAAATCAGGAGCTTTTTCTCCTTGTGCAATGACGGACTGGTCATCCTTCGCGTTTGATACAAGGGCGAAAACAACTAATCCGACCATGACCGCTAACATGGCTGTGCGAAAAATAAGGCGCTTTTTTTTCTTTTGTAATGTTTTTTCCTTCATTTCATTCACTCCCAGACCATTATAACATCGATTGGAACCATTAAATTTGAACGTTATTCAACATTTTGCTCAGCAAGTTGACGTAACTGCTTCACTTCATGCGGTTTCAACGGTCGGTAGTCACCGGCATTCATCCCTCGCAAATCCAGCGATCCATATCTTTCACGTTTCAACTTATCGACAGGAAATCCTATAGACTCGAACATCCGCCGGACCTGGCGATTCTTCCCTTCATGGAGAATCAACTGGACGATGGCCGTATTTTTCTTCGTTTCGGTGGAATTGATTTTGACATGGACAGCTTTCAAGTATTCTCCGTCTACTTTCATACCTTTTTTCAATTGCTGCAATTGTTCTTTTGTCGGTATGCCTTTGGTTTTAGCAATATATACTTTGTTCACTTCATGCTTCGGATGCATAAGCATATTCGCAAACTCTCCGTCATTTGTAAGTAAAATCAACCCAGACGTATCGTAATCCAATCGCCCGATCGGAAAAATCCGCTCTTTTACATCTGGAAGATAATCAGTTACGACTTTCCTGCCTTTATCATCACTTACGCTTGAAATGACGCCCCTCGGTTTATAAAGCAAGTAATATACAGGTTCTTCTTTATCAATTGGCACACCCTCAACTTCGACGTCATCGTTCTTGCCGACTTTCGTACCAAGTTCTGTCACAATTTCACCGTTCACTTTCACTTTCCCATCCACGATCATCGTTTCTGCTTTTCTCCGTGATGCAACACCTGCGTGGGCGATCACTTTCTGTAGTCGTTCCATATCTGCCATACGACAGTCACCAACCTTCTTATAGTACTTTCTTTGATTACATAACAGGAAGCCACGCTCATATGACCAGCGCGGCTTGTCAGTTCATTTACATTATACACATACTTGAAACATTTGAACAAAAAAATCATCCTATCAACTAAATAGGATGAGAACAATGATTATAGAAGCTATTATACCAACTAAATCGGCTAAGAGTCCAACTTTCAAAGCGTCTCCCATCCGTTTGATCCCAACCGCTCCGAAATAAACCGTAATGATATACAGTGTCGTATCCGTACTTCCCTGCATGACAGAGGCGAGCTGACCTATGAACGATTCAGGCCCGAACGTCCGAATCAGTTCTGTCGTCATACTTAATGCAGCGGTGCCCGAAATCGGTCTGATAAAAGCAAGTGGGAGAATTTCCTCCGGGACCCCGATCATCGACATGAGCGGGTCAAACACTTTCAGAATGGCCCCCATCGCCCCGGAAGCTTGAAAAATAGCGATGGATACCATCATCCCCAATAGGAAAGGAAGTAAAGAGATGGCAATTTGAATCCCTTCTTTACTTCCTTCAACAAAGACTTCATAAGAAGGGATTTTCTTCAAAGTAGCCGTGACTAATACAATAAGAATAATCGCAGGAATGAGCCATATGCTGATCATATCCGGAACGCCCTCTTCCTGCGATAATAAAAGTACCGATCAATCAATAATGCAGCACACGTAGAAATGAGAGTGGCCAGGATCGTGGCGCTTACAATTGATGTTGGATCCACTGCTCCATATTTCATCCGAATAGCAATCACTGTTGTCGGTATAAGTGTAAGGGAAGACGTATTTATCGCAAGTAATGTGATCATCGATCGGCTCGCATGGTCAGAACCTGAAAGATTTTTCAATTCTTTCATGGCCTTCAAGCCCATAGGAGTGGCAGCATTGCCGAGGCCAAACATATTTGCCGTCATATTCGACAAAATGTATCCAAGAGCAGGGTGGTTTTCTGGTATATCCGGAAAAATTCGCTTTACAACAGGACGGAAAATTTTCGCCAGTCCTTTCAATAATCCTGCTTCTTCAGCTATTTTCATTAACCCTAACCAAAAAATGAGTACACCAGCCAAGCTTAATGTAATCATGATCGCTTCGTCCAGGGTTTCAAAAATAGCTTTGTTCACTTCTTCCATCGTTCCATTGAACGCTGCATAGATAATTCCGATGACAGCAAGCAGCGCCCATATCAGGTTGACCATGGCATCACCCCCATCATCCTGTTCAAGAAGTTTCTCACCTCGGCCAAAAATGATTGAGAAGGTCGCTCGCTCCAGACAGGAGCTTCGACCACCGGCTCATTTCCAATGGTAAAGTGTGTGACACCCACTAAATTCGAGTGTCCTTCCACTTCGTCATACCTGTAAAAAGTAGCTTCCAAATCTTCTTTTTCTGAAAGAGTCAATGGGTAATATATATCTCTCGGAAAATAATAGGTCTGTCCATTCGCCTCTACTACCCCTTCACTTTGAAGCTTGACGGTTTCGAAGTTATTAAAGCCCCACTCAAACATACGCTTATGGTCATTCCAATCATCTGAGGCATTAAGTGTGACGGCTACAAGCTCCATTCCGTCTTTTTCAGCACTTGTTACGAGAGTCCGCCCAGCTGCCTTAGTGTAGCCCGTTTTCCCGCCATTTGTGTGTTCATAATACTGAGTCAACATTTTATTTTTGTTCATCCAAGCGTAATCCCTGTTTTCAGAACGATACATTTCACTTCCTGTCACTTCACGGAATGTATCATTTTTCATTGAGTAGGTCATCAACAAGCCAAGGTCATAAGCACTTGATAAATGCGTCTCACCATCAAGGCCGTGGGGATTTTCAAAATGGCTGTCATTCATCCCCAGCCATTGGGCTTTTTCATTCATCATTTGGACAAAACCTTCCACACTGCCTCCTACATGTTCCGCAATCGCAACGGCCGAATCATTACCAGAACGAAGCATCAAGCCATAGACGAGGTCTTTTAAAGGTATCTTTTCTTTCTCTGTTAAATAAATGGAGGATCCTTCGGTATAAACCGCTCTTTTGCTGACCTTCACTTTTTCATCTAACATGCCGGATTCAATTGCGATGATTGCTGTCATGATTTTCGTCGTACTGGCAATTAATGTCGGATCATAAGCTTTCTTTTCATAAAGCACACGACCTGATTCTGCATCCATTAAAACCGCCCGCTCAGCGGAAACCGATATATTCGCATTGGCATAAACGCGATCATTCAAAGAGATTGAAAATAATAAAGTGAAAATCATAAAAACACAAAGACACCTTCTCAAGAGGAGTTCCTCCTATTCACATCGTTTGGTACACCTTATGCAGAAAAGTACAAGCTTATGAATATATGAAGTGTGGAACCAGCCTGAAAGACTCGACAAGCATAAGCAAAACACCACAGTGAAGCGATCCTTCTTCACGGAGGTGGATTGCTTATGTCTCGAGAGTCTGGGGGGGGAACCGGACAAGTGAAATGTGTAGGCGCCATGGGCAGCCCCGACAAGCATAAGACAAACAACGAAGTGAAGAGGGGTTTCTTCACGTAGTTGATTGACTTATGACCTCGAAGGGCTTGGCGCTACAACTGGACAAGGGAAGTGTGGAACCCCCTGGGAGACTATAAGTGCTCAAGCAGGTTTTTTCAGTTTACCAAGGCCACACAAAAAAGCTGTCCCCCATTGAGGAACAGCTGTCAATCAAGCAATATGTCAATTTATTCATCAGCAAAAGGATCTTCGAATTTTTCAAAAAAGAGATCCGCTTCTCCTTCTACATCATCCTGTTGCTTCAATTCTGAAAGCGGCGGAAGTTCTTCCATTGAAGTCAAACCGAAATAAATCAAGAACCCCTTGGTAGTTCCATATAATATCGGTCGGCCAATTGCATCTTTTCTACCTTTTTCTTCAATAAGCCCGCGATTGACAAGTGTTTGAATCGCCCGGTCGCTTTTAACTCCCCTTAAATCATCCACTTCAACTCTAGTTATAGGTTGTTGGTAGGCAATGATCGCTAACGTTTCGAGGGCAGCTTGTGATAGTCTTGTAGATCCTGGAGTATCAAGCAATTTTTTATAATAGGAAGCATGTTCTGGTTTAGTCGTCAGATGCAGCGTCCCTTGTGACTCCATGATAGTCAGGCCTCTTCCAACTTCTTGATATTCTTCATGCATTTCATCAATCAATTGCTGGACTGTCTTCTGATCAAGTTCTAAAATGTCAGAAAGTTTCTTTCTGGTGACCCCTTCTTCTCCAGAAGCGAACAGCAGCCCTTCGATGATGGCTTTGTATTTTTCTAACTCCATGGCGCATCCTCCATCTTAAACACGATTAGTTCGTCGAAATGTTGTTGTTGCACACATACGATGTCATTGCTTTTCATCAGTTCTAACAAAGCGATGAAGGTGACGACAATATGTGGCCGTGTCCGTTTTTCAAATAGTTGGTGAAATGGAGTCCCTCCGGTTTGTACATCGATTCTCCCGAGAATTTCCTCCATCCTCATTTGGATCGGTATTTCATCCCGTTGGATTTTTGCTTCTTGAGGAGTCTCTTTCTTACTTCTCTTCATCAAGTTCCCCATCGCTTGAATCATGTCATAAATGGAAGCTTCACCTGGGCGGATTTCCGGCTCTTCTTCCTCCCAATCTTCTGTATTAAGAGGAGGACGTGTATATATGCGGTTCGCATCCAATTCTTTTTCTTTCAATTCTTCTGCCGCTTGTTTATATTTCCGATATTCGATCAGGCGGCGCATCAGGTCTTCTCTAGGGTCTTCGTCCAATTCATCTTCACTCATATCATCTTCCAGATTCGAGTTTGGGAGCAGCATTTGGCTTTTCATGGCAAGCAGTGTTGCTGCCATCACTAAGTATTCACTGGCAAGATCCAACTCCAACTCCTGCATGGTATGAATATAGTGCATGTATTGGTCTGTGATTTGGGATACTGGAATATCATGGATTTCAATTTCATATCTGTTGATTAAATGTAAAAGAAGATCCAACGGCCCTTCGAAACCATCCACTTTCACTTGGTAGCTTTTTGTCATATCATTCTTCCTTTACGTACAGTACTTTTCTCTAATGGTATCAGAAAACATCTTTCTCAAACAGACGAGGTTCGTCGCAGTCCCCTTGTCTCCCAGGCATCTATTCTTATAGAATAGATGGAGAAGTGGAGGTTTATTTATGTATCCAACAGCCTATGTCGAGTATTTAGCCCATTTTCACGGGACGCGCGATTACTTTGAATGTCACGAGGTCCTTGAAGAATATTGGAAAGAGGTCGATCCCAAAAACAGAAATTCTGTATGGGTGCTTCTAATCCAAATAGCTGTTTCGATGTACCATGATCGCAGAGGGAATCAAAAAGGAGCACGGATCCTTCTGAATCGCTGCCTTCACAAATTCCCGGAAAATCATATCAAACTTAAGAATCTCGGCCTGGACCCGGATCATCTTTTAGATCAGTTACACAAAACTGATGAGCGTTTGACAAAGGGAGAATCATATACCAGTTGGAATTTCCCGATCATAGATTTGCAGTTAAGGCAGGAAGTCCATTCACTTTGTCAAAAGTGGCAGGTAGCTTACGGAGCCCCAAGTGATATGTCAGATGATTGGCTCGTATGGAAGCACAAGCTCAGGAGCCGTGAATAGGATCAACCGAACTTAGAAATCATAAATAAAGGAGGTGTCACGAGTGGACACCTCCTTTTTAGATTTGTGATGACGCACTTTCTTCATCACACTTTTCTACAAAAGATTCTGTAGCTACATCCGCACAAACTCGGAATTCATCGCCAAAATGGGTCCTCATCCGCTGAATCATCTGTTTACCTATCCCTGAATTGCGGTGGGATGGATTGACAGAAACGTGTTGGATGATCACTTCATCGCCTTCTACACGGACGCCGATGGCCCCCAATATGTCTACTTCTTTCCACAGGAAGAGACTCCAATCAGGATTGGAATCATACTCCTTGATGATATCCTGAAGTGTTTTGACATCTGATACTTCAGGCATGAAAGATAGCAAACCCATCGCAATCTTTTCAAATGATTTTTTATATCGAATTAACATAATAACCCCTCAATATGAAAATAACTTTCCTAGGATCCTAAGAGATCTTCGGTATAAATCTTCGATCATTGATAATAATCGTTTAAATAAGTGTTACTTTCAATTTTGTCCATCTCATCACAGTATTTACATGACAATTCCAAACCAGTAGTACAAACCCCATCCTAAACTGAAGACCGCCAGGATAGTGAATAATGTCCAATTTTTCTTTTTCATCTATAGTTCCCCCGGTTCAAGGTGGTTTCTTTCCCCGTTTCATAGAATATAGGAATGTCAGCCATTATTCAACCCTATCCTTTCTATGCTTGAGCCACTGGAGGAGAAGGTACCCATCAGACCTTCTGCCACGGAAGGAAAAAGGGACGATATTTACTACTGCTAAGTATAGATTAAAAAGGAAGAAAAGTGACAAATAATCGTTCATTCGCGTCCAAAAGATGAAAAATAACAACAATGAAACCACAGCGTTGAGCAAAGGACCGCCTCCGCTGATCCAAGCTTTCTGCCATGGAGAAAACTGCTTTTGTCTCTCATTGATAGAATAAGCTCCTTGAAAAAACAGCAGGCCCACTTTGATATGCAGTTTCTTAACCTTCACCTGATGGATCAATCGACCTCGCCCAAGATGAATAACACACCTTTGAGAGCGAAAGAGCAACCCCGGTAATACATGTCCGAGTTCATGAACGAATAAACTAAGAGGAGCCACTAAGAAAATCAATACTAGAATCGTGACAATCATATTAATCCTTTGTCAAGGACGATTACTTTTCTTCTACTCTCACTTTTTGCATCATATCTCCAACACGGACACGATCAACGCTGTCTACTCCTTCAATCACTTTCCCAAATACTGTGTGCCGACCATCCAGGTGCGGCTGCGGAGAATGACAAACGAAGAACTGACTTCCACCGGTATCTTTTCCGGCGTGAGCCATAGACAGAGTTCCCCGTTCATGTTTATGTGGGTTCCCTTCTGTTTCGCATTTGATCGTATATCCCGGGCCGCCTGCGCCTGTTCCATCTGGGCAGCCTCCTTGAATGACGAAATCAGGGATGACACGGTGGAAAGTCAAACCATCATAAAATTCATCATTTGCTAGTTTTTCAAAATTCGCTACTGTATTAGGTGCTGCCTCATCATAAAGTTCAATCACCATTTTTTCCCCGTTTTCAAATTGAATCGTTGCTTGTTTCATTTCTCATACCCCTCTCATTTTTCATAGGATAAATCAAGTCTTGTCATTTCCTGATAACTCTCTCTTCGCACTACCAATTGGTGCAGTCCGTTTTCAACGAACACAACCGCTGCTTTTTGAAAGCGGTTGTAATTGTTTGCCATAGCATAACCATACGCTCCTGTGCTGAAAACTGCAAGTCTATCCCCGTGCTCTACTTTCGGTAGTGCCACATCCCATATTAGCATATCTCCAGATTCACAGCACTTTCCAGCTATCGAGTATTCTTTTTCCTCTGATTCGTTCATTTTATCAACGAGTGCTGCTTCATATTTCGCCTGGTACAAAGCTGGACGGATATTGTCTGTCATCCCTCCATCAACAGAAACATATGTGCGCACATCCGGGATATCTTTAATCGACCCGATGGTATAAATCGTCGTTCCTGCTTCTCCGACAATCGCCCTCCCTGGCTCAATCCAGATTTCAGGCATAGGATATCCGTAATGCTCTGATAAACCCTTCACTTCTCCAATCAATGCATAAGCATATTGATCCAGGTCCAAAGGTTGGTCTTCCTTTGTATATTGAATTCCGAATCCTCCGCCCAAGTTAAGGACGTCAGCCGTATATTCGAACCTGTCCTTCCATTCTTTCAAGGTGGTGAACAGTTTACGTGTCGCCATTTCAAATCCGCTCGTCTCAAATATTTGGGAGCCGATATGACAATGCAGACCAAGCAGCCGGATACGTTTATGGTCTTCAACTTTCATAAATGCTTCTTCTGCTTGTCCACTGGTTAAGTCGAAACCGAACTTTGAATCTTCCTGCCCTGTAAGGATGTAATCATGTGTGTGAGCTTCGATTCCCGGAGTTACTCTTAAGAGCACGTCCATGTCACGGTCTTGATCGTCCAAAATATTACTAAGTAATTCGATTTCATAAAAATTGTCTACTACAATACATCCAATTCCATGTTCCACGGCCATCTCCAATTCGCGGACGCTTTTATTATTGCCGTGCATATGAATTTTTCCGACTGGGAAGCCAGCTTCCAGCGCTGTGTGCAGCTCCCCTTCTGAAACGACATCAAGACTTAGTCCCTCTTGATGGGCAACTTGCAAAATTGCAACAGAAGAAAAAGCTTTGCTTGCATAGGCGACTTGTGCTGGCACATCATTTTCATGAAACGTACGGACAAATGCTCTGGCTTTTTCTCTGATTTTTTCAACATCGTACACATATAAAGGTGTCCCATAATGATCGGCAAGTTCTTTTGCAGATACTTGTCCAATCATAAGTTGACCTTGCTCATTCACCTCATGGTTCATCGTACCCCGCCTTTATGTCCGGAATCCGGTAGAATTTAGAAATAGAAAATGCCCCTTGTAAATCAAAGGACATTTGTAATTTATTTTAATTTATCACATTGGTAAAGCATGGGCAATAAGATTAATTTTGTCGATTGTTATTTTGCGGGTGAACAACACTCGGACGGATTTTCAAGGAAGGCATACTCAAACGCAGCAGAATTTGCACTGCAGCCTTAGCATTGAAAGGCATGAACGGCCATAAGTAGGGAGTGTTCAGAGACTTCGTGCTCGCAAGCAGGAGAACATAGGCAAGGAATCCGACCATGAATCCTTTAATACCGAATATAGCAACAAAGATGACAAAAAGGACGCGAGCCATTTTATTTGCTACTGACAATTCATAACTCGGTGTAGAATAAGATCCGATGGCACTGACAGCCACATATAAAATAACTTCAGGCACGAACATTCCAACATCGATGGCAATCTGCCCGATAAGCACAGCGGCAATCAAGCCCATCGCGGTCGAGAGCGGTGTCGGCGTATGAATGGCAGCGATCCTCAACATCTCTAACCCTAAATCAGCAAGTAAAATCTGATAAATGATCGGGATGCTGCTTTCTTCATTAGGCCCTATAAACGAAAGGTTTGGAGGTAAAAGGTCTGGCTGCATGACGAAAAGCATCCATAATGGTAGTAAAAAAACAGAAGCAAAGATTCCAAAGAACCTCACCCAGCGAACAAACGTCCCTACAGGTGGGGATTGACGGAATTCTTCAGCATGCTGGACGTGATGAAAATAGGTAGTCGGAGTAATGATCATACTTGGTGAGGTATCCACCATGATGAGCACATGACCTTCAAATAAGTGCGCAGCAGCAACATCCGGCCTCTCCGTGTATCGGACCAGCGGGAACGGGTTCCTCCCTTGATTGACAAGAAATTCCTCTAATGTCTTATCAGCCATAGAAAGTCCATCAATGTCGATTTTCTTTATTTCTTCTTTTATCAATTTAACAAGACCCGGGTCAGCGACATCCTGAATATAGGATAGACAAACATCTGTCTTTGAACGCTTACCGACCTGCATAATTTCATGTCGTAAACGTTCGTCACGAATCCTTCTTCTTGTCAGTGCGGTATTTTCAATAATGTTTTCTGTATAACCATCGCGGGCACCCCTGATGACTTTCTCCGTGTCCGGTTCCTGCGGGGTACGCCCTGGATAGGCACGCACATCGACGATAAAGACTTCCGTTTCACCTTCAATGAAAATGGCAATAAGGCCTGATAAAACTTGAGTGATCACTTTTTCCATATTGCTGACGACTTCCACTTGCTGATGGGGGATGTCATCTTTGATTTGCTGGAAAACAGATGTCACTTCTTCCGTCGTATCGTTCATCTCAAACAACTGGCGCATCACTTCAACGATAACCGGTGTTTCGACTAGACCTGTTACATAATAGACGTTCACCTCATGATCGAGAATTTTCAGTGTACGGAAGCCGATGTCGAACGACGCATCCACTCCAATTCGATCATTCATCACTTTTCTATTCTGTTCCAACTTCATTACGATTGGTGTTTCCTTTTCTTTAGGCATTGTCCTCCACTCCTTGCTTACTCCTTATCCTTTCGGCTTGAATAAAACAGCCACGATAAAGCCGAATAAAATGGCCGATGCAATACCGGCAGACGTCAATTCAAATATTCCAATGGCTACACCGATGATTCCGTGTTCATCCGCCTGTTCCATCGCTCCATGTAACAAAGAGTGTCCGAAGCTCGTAATCGGTACGGTCGCCCCTGCTCCTGCAAACTCAATCAGATTGTCATAAAGGTCGAACGCATCCAGGACTGCTCCTGCTACGACAAATGATGACATTACATGTGCGGGTGTCAATTTAAAAACATCCATTAAAAGTTGGCCGATGACACAAATCAGTCCTCCTACAATGAACGCCCATAAGAAGGTCATGACTGCGTCTCTCCCTTCGTTAAAACGACCGCATGCGCAATTCCTGGAATCGATTCTTTCTGTTGAAGCATCATCGGACTCATCAATGCGCCTGTCGCCACTACTAGAACTCGTTTGTATTTGCCTTCTTTTAAATCTTGAACGAGCTTCCCGTAAGTGACTACAGCAGAACAGGCACAACCGCTCCCTCCAGCGAATACAGGCTGATCACTATGGTAGACCAATAAACCACAATCTTTGTGAACCTCGCTGATATCATACCCATCCTGCTTCATCATATCTCTGAGAATCGGTGTCCCGACAGATGATAAGTCTCCCGTGGCAATGACATCATAATCGGCAGGTACACGCCCCATATCTTCTAAATGAGTTTTGATTGTGTCCCATGCTGCAGGAGCCATTGCTGTCCCCATGTCGAAAGGGTCTTTGATGCTATAGTCCAACACTTTACCAATCGTCGCTGCTTCAATTTGAATCGGGGAAGGTTCTTTGGAAATAAGAGCAGCTCCGCTTCCGGTAACGGTAAATGTCGCTGTGCTAGGTTTCTGCCCTCCATACTCAGTTGGGTAACGGAATTGCCTTTCCGCTGTACAATTGTGGGAACTTACAGCGACTAACGTTTGTTTAGCATAGCCTGATGAAACAAGTGCGGCCCCTGTCGCAAGTGTCTCCATACTAGTCGAACATGCGCCGAACATTCCAAGAACCGGCATACCAAGTTGACGAGCCACATAATTCCCAGTCACGTTTTGATTAAGCAGGTCCCCAGCCAGGAACAAATCAACATTCGATTGATCCACACCTGCTTTTTGCAGACATGTGTGGACGGCATCGATCATCAATTTCCTTTCTGCCAACTCCCAGTTTGCTTCACCACAATGAAGCTCTTCATGAATGATGTCATACGTATCTTTAAGTGGTCCTTCACCCTCCATGGGGCCGACCACTGTGCCTGTCGACTGTAAATATACAGGGTTAGTAAAAGACCAAGTTTGTTTTCCTGTTTTAGACATTTTGTTTTCCTCCTAAAAAATAAGCGCCCAAACATATCGGATGATGCCCAGTACATAGGCGGCTACAACCCCGAAGACGATGACAGAGCCAGCAAGTTTAAATAAATTCGTCGCGATTCCAAGGACAATACCTTCTGACTTATGCTCGAGAGCTGCAGAAGTGATGGAATTCGCAAAACCTGTCACAGGTACCGCAGACCCTGCCCCCGCGAACTGTCCCAACTTATCATAGACCCCAATTCCTGTTGCTAAAGCTGAAAGCAGAATCAAAGTAGCTACGGTAGGATTAATCGCATTTTTCTCACTAAAATCAAACCAATGGATATACATTTGAGTCAAGAGCTCACCAAATACACAGATGAGCCCACCCACTACAAAAGCCTTGAGACAATTCATCAAATACGGAGGCTTTGGCTGGTAGGATTTACTCATTTTCTCGAAATTCTTTTCATTCAATGGTTGCTTATCCAAGATGTTTCCTCCTACAATTTATAACTCTCTTTAACGGACGAAGATGATCCATTGAAACAAGGATCCTGCGATTTTTCCAAGTACGAGAGCCATCAATAAAGTGAACAAAAAACCGTCGACGCCGATTCGTTTAAAAAGGAGTGGAAAGACATTGAGAACTTCGGTTAATGCAGCCGCGAGCATACCAATGAAGATTCCATGAAACAATCCCCAAATGATTAATCCAGGCAGTGTCATTTTCATAGGGAAATCCCCGAATGACAAATAGATACCGAAAAACACCCCTAGAATGACAGCTATCTCATAATGCCTCAATTTAGACTCGGTATGACTCAGCTGCATCAATCTCGGTACGATACCAAGTACTGTCAAAAATGCTACGAATCCAGTACCGACAGCTACCCCTGAAGCAAGGCCTATTAAGGCTTCAACGATCCACATCCTGTTTTTCCACCTTATTTTCTTTAATGGCTACATAATGGTCCAAATCTTCCTGATAATTGAATATTTCAACTTCCATCGGGCTTGGCTCTTCATTAAATCGCTTTTGGAACCAATGATTAAAAAACAGAATCATCCCGATTCCAAGCCCAATCGAATAAGGAACCTGAATCCATAATGGATGTTCTTCCTCTTCTCCTGTCAGCATAAAGTGTAACTTTTGCTGCACAGACTGCATGCTGACATCATAATGGAAGTTCATGATCGCCATGGCCGCCCCTATGAACAGTAAGATCCAGATAGCACAAATAAGAATAGGTGATGGCTGCCTTTTATGTTTTTCCACGTGCACCACACATTGGTTCGGACCTATCAGTTCCAATTCCATTTGGGGGAACTTGTCAAGAACCTGCTCGACGATCATGAACGAATCAATGACGACGATGTTCCGATCTTCTTCTGCGACCTGGTGCAAAACCATTTGTTCTAATTCCGGCATATGCCTTTTAGAGCCCGTCACCCGCGCGACATCAGCCAAGCGGACTTTTGATAATGGTTGTACATAGATCGATTGTTTGGTGCGAATATAGACAGGAGCCGCCAATTTATTCGCCTCCCCTGTTTTTATTTCTTAGACTTATTATGTGTGAGATAAAACAAAACATACGACAAGAATTTTTTTCACCAAACAAATAAAGCCCGCCAATTGATGGCTGACTTTATTTTATTGAGTAGCTGGACACTATTTCTATTTATCGGTGCCATTCAATTTTCACCATCGTCCAAAGAATACCAGCTGTACAACAGCGAATGTAACGGCGGAATACATTTTCAATAGGCATTCAGGCTATTGCAGTACCGTGCTTATCTCGAGGGATATGCAGCACATAAACGACCAAAGATATTCACTTTACCAACAAAAAACTGCACCTAGGAAGGTACAGTTTCAGCTAGTATCATTCATCGTCTCTTTCATGTCTGCTAATATCTTCTTCTCTAACCTGGAAACTTGCACTTGCGAGATACCCAGGCGTTCAGCCACTTCCGTCTGAGTCTGATCTTTATAGTAACGCAAGTATATGATCAGCCTCTCACGTTTATCAAGCTTACTCATCACATCCTGCAACGTGAGATGGTCGAACCAATTGCTTTCTTCTTCAGCTATTTGATCGACAAGTGTGATCGGATCTCCTTCGTTCTCATAAACGGTTTCATGGATGGATTGTGGAGCTCGTCCAACTTCCTCCGCCTGGACGATTTCCTCTTTCGTAAGACCCAAAGCATCTGCCAGTTCATTCACAGTCGGAGAACGACCATTCTCCTTCATAAGTTCTTCTTTTTTAGCCCTGACTTTATGATTTAGTTCTTTTAAACTTCGACTGACTTTAACACTTCCGTCATCCCTGATAAAACGCTGGATTTCTCCAATGATCATCGGAACAGCATAGGTGGAAAAACGAACATCATAGCTCAAATCAAACTTATCGATTGATTTCAAGAGACCAATACAACCGATTTGGTACAAGTCATCCTGATCATAGCCACGCCTTAAGTATCTTTGGACGACCGACCAAACAAGACGGGTGTTTTTCTCAACTAAGAAGTCCCTCGCCTCTTGATCGCCCGCCTGACTTTTTTTAATCAAGTCTTTGACATCCTTGTCGGACAGACGTTCTTTTGTCGTATCGCTCATAAGCGCGACCTCAATTACACAGAGCACGGGATGACGTGAGTTGCTTCGTCATACGGATCGTTGTACCGACCCCGGGCTCTGATGTAATATCCACTTGGTCCATGAAGTTTTCCATGATAGTAAAGCCCATTCCAGACCGCTCCCACTCCGGTTTGGAAGTGTATAGCGGTTCTTTTGCTATATCGATATTTTCAATCCCCTGACCACGATCCTGGATGATGAGTTCAAATTCCTCCCCATCAATCGCACATGTCAAAAGTACTTTCTCATCAGATTTTTCTTCGTATCCATGGATGATCGCATTTGTGACAGCCTCAGATACAACCGTCTTAATATCCGTAAGCTCTTCCATTGTCGGATTAATCTGACTGACAAAAGCAGCGACAGATACGCGAGCAAGTGATTCATTTTCACTTACGCTTGTAAATTCTAAGGTCATTTCATTTCGCATGATGCCACCCCCAACATCTCGAGCGCAAATGCCTCATTATCTGTAAGCTTCATGATTTTGAACATCCCCGACATATCGAATAAGCGTCTGACTTCCGGGCTGATCGAACAAATCACCATTTCATTCCCTTTTGCCTGTACTTCTTTATAACGACCGAGCATGACCCCGAGACCTGAACTATCCATGAAGGACAATTTCTCTAAATTCACAATCACATGTTCGACCCCGTTGATCTGCAGATGCTCCTGCCACGACTGCCGAAGCCGGCTGGCCTCATGATGATCCAACTCTCCATCCAGACGAACAAGCAATACATTTTCTCTGACCACAAAATTTACGTTAAGACTCAAGTGAATTCCCTCCTCTGACTTATAAGAGTCACTATGTCTTTTCGTATTTTTTGTTGTCATTTCCTGCTCAAAAACAATACTAGTGGGAAAATGCTAAAACCTCTGAAAGCTCGTCAAATTCCTCCACGAGCGCTGCCATAAAGGTAAAAACCCTGCCTGTTCTACCTGTTCAGACGTTTCCAGACGGACTTTCGCCACTTCTTCATCGCCTTTCTTCACGATCACCCATCCCATATGGGCTCCTTTTTCTAATGGAAGGTCAGATTTATTTGCTACTTTCACTTCCGTCTCATATTGATTCTCCTTGTCCCTCTTCTTCTGCAATACGACTACGTCTTTTTCAGGCGAAAGATCGATTTTACGTGGCTCACCACGTGTCACATTCATCGTCTGCAAAATATCATCCTTAGAATAAAGCTTCACACCCTTGTATTGCCCAAACCCATAATCCAGTAAGCTGGTCACATCAGCGTTTCTCTTTTTCGGATTTTCCGCACCCATGACAACTGCAATCATATGCATATCATCTCTTTGCGCAGAAGCCGTCAAACAATACTTCGCTTCGGATGTGTAACCTGTTTTCAGTCCGTCCATTCCAGGGTAGGACTTGATAAGTTTGTTCGTGTTGACTAACCAAAACTCATTCTTCTGGCCTTTACGCAGATAGTCATCATAGATTTTCGTATAATTCGTCACTTCATCATGCAACAGCAATTCACGTGCCATTACCGCCATGTCATGTGCCGTACTATAATGCCCCTTTGCCGGTAGTCCTGTCGGGTTTTCAAAATGGGTGTTTTTCAACCCTAAATCTTTCGCTTTTTGATTCATCTGGTCCACAAAAGTTTTCTCACTGCCTGCTATATGCTCGGCCATTGCCACACTTGCATCATTTCCTGAGGCGACAGCGATCCCTTTCAAAAGATCTTCCACATTCATCTCTTCTCCAGCTTCCAGGAAAATCTGCGATCCACCCATAGAAGCAGCATGTTCACTGATCCTGATTGTGTCCTCAAGCTTGATGTTCCCTTTATCCAATTCTTCCATTATGAGAAGAAGGGTCATCACTTTTGTCATACTGGCTGGTGGTAACTTTTTATCGGAATCCTTATCATATAAAGTCATTCCACTGTTTTTTTCCATCAAAATCGCAGACTCAGCCGAATTTACAATTTCAGAAGAAGCTTTTTCTTCTGCTTGTATAATGGTTGATGGGAAAAGGCTGAACAGTAAACATAAAGCAACGAACGTACTTATCATTTTTTGCATAAACTTGACCTCCCATTGCTGTAAGTGTCCCTATTTTTCCCATAGAAGGACGTTCTATGCATCATAAGAATGTGGAGAGAGGACTTAAGAACAGATACACATCACCCCTGTTACGGTAATTCCATTTTTAACGGCAAAAAAAGCACTACCTTCAAGGCAGTGCTCGCGTTACTATATATGCCGTTTATTCTCTTCCTGCTTCAACCAGTGACGAATGCCTTTGCCTGCATGAGGTTCATCTTCAAAGCGTGGGATGATATGGAGGTGGGCATGGAAAATATGTTGACCACCTGTCTCGTAACAGTTATATCCAATATTGTACCCGTCAGGCTGCATGGTATCATCCAACCACTCTTTCACCTGATGAAGAAGCGCCTGTGTGTCGAGCCATTCTTTTTCAGAAAGCTCAAAGACTGTAGTCCTATGGGATTTAGGTACAATCAGTCCAGAACCTTTCAGAATTCGCTGGTCTTTCTGCACGTAATAACACGACTCATTTTCAAAAAGAATTCTTTGTTCTTCGTCTTTCTCAGGAGCGCATAAGATGCATTCAGCCATAGGTTCACATCCTTAATTTATGTAATCGGGAAAAATTCATCGATAACGATGAATGCCATCATTGACGAAATGACAAGCATGACCGACCCTTTGATTGTCCGATTTTCTTTTAACAAAGAAAATCCTTGCAGGAGATAAGCAAGGGCTAAAAGAAAAGCAAATTGCCAAAAATCCACTTTTACTGAAGTAAACAAGTATAGGAAACCTGCTATCATACAAGAAACACTTACGGCTATTTCTACTATCCGCAAAAAAACACTCCTTACAAACAACTTAGCTACACTCTAAAGTTAATCATTTACCATTTGGGTCCGTTGCTTCAAACGAGCTCGGGTTGGATGGGAAATAACTCGCTTTCCTGCGGGGGAACTGGCAAGCCTCCTCGCTCGTTGACACTCACTACGGGGTCTCGCCTAGCTCCTTCTCCCGCGGGAGTCTCGTCATTTCCCATCCAACCCATTTATTCTTGGGTGAACGACCCTTCCATAGAAGAAAATGAGCCGTCTTCATGCACCGAAAAATGATTCAGCTCTCCTCCACAATATGTGGGCAGGCATATATTTTCGAGAACCGTTTTCTGTATAATATTCCGAGAGGTTTTAGACTTAGGAGATTTACCGTACTACCTGCAGAAAGAAAGACCTTTCTCAAAGCCTAAAATCCCTACAAACAACTCGAAATCGAGTCTTCCTGATAACTGTCATTATGTTGAAAAAAACACTTTAAAATATCATATCATGAAATAAAAACGAAATGGGAGGGAGTTTTTATATTTTTCCTACCTGCGCACCAACAAAAAAAGCCCCGGAAGTATACCGGGGCTACTGAAGAACTGCAACTTTCAGAGTTATGCATCAAAGGAAGGCCGGTCAGGACGATTTTATCGTTCAATCGGCTTCTTTATTTCGATAAGTCATTAATAAAATCAAAGTAAATCACTCTTTTTAGACAGGCCTCGTTGATTCCACGAGGAGCGTTCGGTGGTGATGCCTGCGGGGAAAGCACGAGCCGAAGATCCACTTGGTCATGTGATCTTCTTGACCAAGTTAGCTGAGGCCGTGCCCGCGGCAAGCATCCACCGACAAGCGATTCGTGATAAGCAACAACATACTTTAACAGTTCCTCTAGATTGAAAAGGGTTTTTCAGTGGCCTCATGTATACCCGGGACTTTCCTCATTTACTTGATAATATTGTGGATCAGTGTAGGCTTTTCCACTTTTTCATTGGTAATCGTATAAGATTCTTTCACTTTATCGATCGAAGCAGTCGGATTCTTCTCATCGCTCAGAAGTACAACAAGTGGTTCGCCTGCTTTCACTTCATCACCAATTTTCTTCTTCAGTGTAATTCCGACACCATGATTGATCACATCATCTTTCGTTGCTCGGCCTGCTCCTAAATACATAGCTGCAATCCCGATTGACTCGGCGTCAATTGCGGAAACGAAACCGTCTTGATCGGCATTCACTTCGACTTCGTAGGCCGCTTTAGGTAAACGATCCAGGTCATCAATCATGGACACATCTCCACCTTGAGACTCAATCAATGTCCGAAGAGATTGGAATGCTTTGCCATTTTCGAGATTCGCTTCAAGCGCTTCATACGCTTCTTCATAGGAATTGAACACTTCTGCAAGTACAGTCATATGAGATGCGAGTTCAAGGGACAAACGTCGTAAATCTTCAACATTCTCTCCTTGTAGGATACGAGCAGCCTCTTTGATTTCATTCGCATTTCCGACCTCGAAACCAAGCGGCTGGTTCATATCACTGATCACCGCTACTGTGTTACGACCCAGGTTATTACCTATATTCACCATTTCGCGTGCCAGTGCTTCAGAATCTTCAAGTGTCTTCATGAAAGCGCCAGAGCCTGTTTTCACATCAAGCACGATGCTATCAGCACCGGAGGCAAGTTTTTTACTCATAATGGATCCTGCTATCAATGGCAGGGAATCCACTGTCCCTGTTACATCACGCAGGGCGTAAAGTTTTTTGTCAGCAGGAGCCAGGTTACCTGTCTGGCCTGCTACCGCCAGCTTATGTGTATTGACATTTTCGATGAATTTCTCTTTCGTCATTTCAATTTCAAGATCTTTGACGGACTCCAACTTATCCAGCGTGCCACCTGTATGTCCAAGACCACGACCGGACATTTTCGCTACAGGAACACCTACAGAAGCAACGAGAGGTCCTACAATAAAGGTCACTTTGTCGCCTACTCCCCCAGTAGAGTGCTTGTCGACTTTATGGCCTTCAATTGCAGACAAGTCAATCGTCTCCCCAGAATCAACCATTGCTTGGGTCAGTGTGGCTGTCTCTTCCTGTGTCATTCCTTGGAAGTAGATGGCCATTGTCAATGCTGAAGCCTGATAATCAGGAATATCACCTTTTGTATATCCTTCTACAAAAAAGTCAATCTCCGCTTTTGTCAGTTCCCCACCGTCTCTTTTTTTAACAATAATGTCGTACATTCTCATCTCTATCATCCCTTTACTATTTACTTAAGCCGGCAATGTCTTCAATAGCTCTTTGACGAAACCTAAAAAGTCTTCCCTTACTTGAGCTGTTGTTTCGATCACTTCATCGTGTGTAAGAGGCTGATCCAAAATTCCTGCAGCCATGTTGGAGATACAGGAAATTCCCAGTACGCGGATACCAGCGTGATTGGCTACCATTACTTCCGGTACCGTGGACATTCCTACAGCGTCGCCTCCTAAGGTACGGAGCATACGTATTTCAGCACCTGTTTCGTATGCAGGTCCTGTGTTTCCAATATAGACACCCTCTTGAACTTTAAGATCCATGCGTCCAGCAGATTGTTTAGCATGTTCTATCAAATCACGATCATAGGCTTCTGACATATCAGGGAAACGTGGACCTAAGTCTTCATCATTCGGTCCGATCAACGGGCTGTCTCCCATGTTGTTGATATGGTCTGTGATGATCATCAAGTTACCGGGATCAAAGTTTTCGTTAATTCCACCGGCTGCGTTTGTTACGAACAACGTTTCCACCCCGAGTGCTTTCATGACACGAACCGGAAAGGTCACTTGCTTCATGTCATAACCTTCGTAATAGTGGAAACGTCCTTGCATCGCAATGACTTGACGACCTTCCAACTCCCCTACTACCAACTGGCCTTTATGACCGGAAACAGTTGATTCAGGAAAATGAGGGATTCCTGTATATGCAATTGTCGTCGGGTTTTGAATTTCCTCTGCTAACACCCCTAAACCGGACCCAAGAATCAGTCCCACTGTCGGTTCCTGGCTTAATTTCTGTTGAATGAATTGTGATGCTTCTTTGATTTGTGTTTGATACATAGTTATTTCTCCTCCCTATTGGATATCATTCAAAAAGCTTTTGCCGTGCGCTGGCATTTTGATTGAGAAATTTTCTGAAACAGTAGCACCAATGTCGGCGAACGTTTGACGTTGATCAAGCTCTTTCCCTTGATCAATGCCTTTATGATAAGCGATTAATGGTACGAGTTCCCGCGTATGGTCAGTTCCGTGATGGACAGGGTCATTTCCGTGGTCAGCGGTAATGATCAATAAATCATCGTCCTTCATCTTGTCTAATACTTCTGGAAGACATTCATCATAAGCTTCCAAAGCCTCCCCATATCCCCTTGGGTCACGGCGGTGGCCGAATTTCGCATCGAAATCAACAAGATTCAAGAAGCTCATGCCCGTAAAGTCTTTGTCCATGGTCCTTACCAGCTGATCCATGCCGTCCATGTTATCTTTTGTTCGAATTGATTCTGTGACTCCTTCCCCATCATAGATATCAGAAATTTTTCCGATGGCTACCACATCCAGCCCTTCGTCAGCCATTTCATTCATGACCGTACGACCGAATGGTTTCAGTGCGTAATCATGGCGGTTGGAAGTTCGCTCAAATGCCCCTGATGCTCCTATGAAAGGACGTGCGATGACACGACCGACCATATACTTTTCATCCTTTGTCAATTCGCGGCAGAATTCACAGATTTCAAAAAGTTCTTGCGGCGGAATGACATCTTCATGAGCTGCAATCTGAAGAACAGAGTCGGCAGAAGTATAAATGATCAAATCTCCTGTTTCCATGTGATGCTCGCCCAGTTCCTCGATGATCTCTGTACCAGATGCCGGTTTGTTTCCTACAATACCGCGTCCTGTCTTTTCTTTGATTTGATCGAGCAACTCATTTGGAAAGCCATCAGGGAACGTCCGGAATGGCTGATCTATATAAAGCCCCATAATTTCCCAGTGACCTGTCATTGTATCCTTTCCATTGGAAGCTTCCGCCATCGTCGTATAGTGGGCTTTCGGCTTGCTTGCCTCTTCAATCCCTTTGATATTTCTGATATTGCTCAAACCTAATGAGCCCATATGAGGCATTTTAAGCCCGTTCATATGGTCTGCTATATGCCCTAATGTATCAGCACCTTTATCATTGAATTTCTCAGCGTCGGGCGCTTCGCCGATCCCTACTGAGTCCATGACTATTAAAAATACTCGTTTGAATGAATTCATCAAAAATCCCTCCTAATGTTTAATTTGCCAACTTCGTAAAAAACTACCCTCGTTTACACAGATGTAGGATGTCAGACAACTCAAAATGTAAAAAAGTGTTTACGCTCGTGGATGATACGAGCGATAAACATCCTTAAGTCGTGTTTTCGACACGTGTGTATATATTTGAGTGGTCGAAATGTCTGCATGACCCAACATTTCTTGGACAGCCCGCAAATCTGCTCCATTCTCCAGCAAGTGGGTGGCAAATGAATGCCTCAATGTGTGCGGTGTCAATTCCTTGGTAACCCCCATGTCACGAGCAACCGCTTTCAGTATCTTCCAAAAACCTTGGCGAGACAGTGCATTTCCATGGTGATTGACGAATAGTTCTTCGGTTTTCTTATGCTTCACCAGGGGGTCCCGGCCTGTTTCCAAATAGTTCTCTACCGCTTCTTTAGCCATATCTCCGAGCGGAATGATTCTTTCTTTTGATCCTTTACCTAGACATCGTACAAATCCCATTGTCAAATGGAGATCGCTGACTTTCAAAGATACGAGCTCTGTCACACGCAGCCCCGTGGCGTAAAGCATTTCAAACATCGCCTTGTTCCTGGCTGATAATGGGTCTTTCGCATGAATGTTCAAAAGCTTGTCCACATCTTCCGAGGAAAGAACTTTCGGAAGTTTTCTCTCTTTTTTCGGTGTCTCTATATGTAAGCTCGGGTCCTGTCCAGTCACTTTCTCCCTTATGAGAAATTGATGATAAAGGCGGATAGATGAAAGAAATCGGGCAATTGTAGCGGAAGATTTCCCATGGTCATTAAGATGATGCATATACTTCATGATATGGGACCGTGAAATTTGGCTCCACTCCTGCATACCTTCTTCCTTTTGCATATAAGTAAGATACTGAGTCAAATCCCTCTTGTAGGATTGGATGGTATTCGGTGATAACCCGCGCTCGACCGTCAAATAATGAAAAAAGTCTTCTAGAGCATACTGCATCGTCCATCTACTCTCCTAATCGGAAAAATATCGACAGCCGGTCCGTCCAACCCTGATCAAGCGGCTGATAGACTTTAATGGCCGTTCCTTCGGGCGGATCATATCGGTGTTGTCTGTCATACTCTTCATGCACCATCCGCAAAGCTAAATAGAAGATACAGGTGCACAATGTAAATACAATCAGAACTTTGATTAAATCTCTTAAACTGTTCCGCAAATATGTCATGGGAACCCCCCTCTCTTCTCCGTACCTTTGTAAAAGGATATGCCTAAAATCCCTCCAAATATACGTAGAAAAACGAGAGCAGCCAACCAAAATCAATAGGTGAACAAAAATCAAGTCCCATCTAGCTTTAAACTACACGATTTTCATCCATTTGTAAATAAAAATGGAAGAGTCAGAGATTTCAATTTAATGGGAAAGTGTATTGAACGCGCGGTAACTGTGCCCATAGTGTTCTTCCTGGTTTTATCTTTTAACATTCAGCCATTCACGCGAAAGGTTGCGTCTGTAATTAAACCATTTATAAAAAAGGTTTAGTCCGCAGGCTATATCAAAGCAAAATAAAAGCCACTATGTATTACTTCATAGCGGCAGTGGCATTAATCTTCCGTTTCTTTAGCTGAAGAAGCTGCTACAGCTTGTTTTTGACAAACGGAGCAGATGCCGTGGAAAGTCAACCTGTGGTCTTTGACCTGAAACTTCCATTGGCTTTCTACGATTTTCTCTACTTCTTCTAAAAGATCTTCCTCGATCTCTTCTACAGACCCGCACTCGATGCAAACTAAGTGGTGGTGAAAATGTTCTGCGCCTTCTTTTCTTAAGTCATAACGGGAAACGCCATCCCCAAAATTGATTTTATCGACGACTTTAAGTTCGGAAAGTAGTTCTAGAGTTCGATAGACAGTTGCTAGACCGATCTCTGGTGCTTTCTCTTTTACGAGGAGGTAAACATCTTCCGCACTTAAGTGGTCTTCTTCGTTTTCTAACAATACTCGGACAGTGGCTTCCCGCTGGGGTGTAAGCTTATAACTCTGGGAATGCAGCTGTTTTTTAATCCTATCTATACGATGTTCCATGCTTCGTCCCTCCCTCGTAATACCAACTTTATTATAATCAGAGACAGAACGAGTGTCAAATTATAATTATTATAAAGTGTTAACAATAATCATTATTAATTAGTGTAGATTATTTATAGATCCACTTCAAGACATATTCCAAAATTGTATTGGAAATAAACACTTCTATGATCGAAGACATCATTAAAATCGCAAGCAATACCCCGAAAAGTGCGCTATATCTGATGAAACCTTTCATGATCGGCTGATGAACCCTGCGAATGAACAATTGTTTACAAAGGGTCAGTGAGAAAATCAGGGCTAAGGATCCGGCGATCAAATACACTGGAATGATGATCAAGTTTTGTGGTGCTATGGAGACAGAGGAAATCAACAGGCCATACCAGCCCATTTGATTGACTAAAAAACCGACGGAAAAACCAATGACCAACCCTTTGATGAAAAGCAGGACAGTAATGATCGGCATGCCGATAACGGAGATTCCAAGCAAAAACAAAAGAAGCATATACTTTATGTGGTAGAGAATGCTGTCTTTCCATAAAGTTGTTTTTCCTGTTCCACCCATCATGGTCTGTTGTTCAAAGAACTGTTTCAAGTAAAAGAAAAGGTCTTGTTTTTGCACAAAATTCATACTGTTCACAATGACTGCCCCAAACACCATCCCCATAATAAATAAAACAAAAATGAACACAAAAATATTCATGTGGGTTTGTACATCGTTTTTGACCATCCGCATACCCTGTCGCATCATTCTCCACCTTTCTCTTCATCGGTCTATGACCAATCTATGAGAGAAAGGAGAAAAGTAGACCTATTCAAATGGATTTTCAGCGGACTTTCCCATAACGCCCCCCACCGCCTGCATCAATATTCAAGCTGCCAAGACGCAGGTCCAATATGGCTTGAGTCACTTTATCAGGGACAACATTCTGCAATTGATTTTCCGGCACATCGTGGATGACTCTCATTTCCGATCCAAACGATTCCAATAGCTTTTCATAGGTTCTCTTGCCGACACCTGGTAGAGAAATCAAAGGAACTTGATAGACATAAGGAGGGCGTTCTCTTTCCTGTGTCGCTCCCTTCAATTCTTGAATTCGCTCAGAAACGCCTTTGACGATTTTAGTAGAGCCGCACGATCCACAACGTTCATCCGTCTCTTCAGAAGGTATTAAACAGTGGGCACAGACGGTTTGGTGATACTTGCCCATCTTAGGGCTCATACCAAAATTAGTGGTTACTCTTCTTCCTTTTGCTCCTTGAAGGGACAGACGCAGTTCTTCAAATGTTCTCTCTTGCAACTCTATCAATTGATATTCCCGTGCTAATTTCCCTAAGGAGTGGGCATCTGAGTTCGTCAAATATGTAAATGAAGAAAGCTCTCCTATTTGATCTGCCATCTTTGTATCGGCACTCAAACCAAGTTCAACGGCATCAATCTTCTCAGGATCCAGAACTTCTTTCAATGTACGCTTGACTCCTTTACCGTATAGACTCTTGAACGGCGTGAACATATGAGCAGGAATGAAGAGTCCCCCATGGTCTTTTACATATTGCTGGAGTTCCCGCGCTGTTCCGTAAAAACGTTGGGAGCTTAGTGATACGTTCTTCATTTTTTTGCTTAACCATTCACTGAAGTTTCTCATATCGGATAAGTAGGGAAAATAACAAAGAAGATGGATCGGTCCCTGACATGAATAATCATAGACTTCGATTTCCGAACCCAGAATGAGTACAGTGTCTTCAAATTGGACGCCGCCATCATCCAATTCTGCAGCTTCTCCTGCTGAAATCAAACTTTCCAATTCGTCTTGGACAGCAGGAGACTGTGCATCGATCACTCCAATCATATCCAATCCTTTTCTGCGACTCGCTTCTTTGAAAATATTCGTCAGCGTCAAACTCGGGGACCCCGTTATCTTCACAGGCCGACCGTTCCAATCCCGGCCGATATGAATATGCAAGTCCACATAATAAGGCGTTAATGTCATCGGGCAGCTCTTAACTTCAAATAAAGAATCGCATAGGCGGTTTTGGCATCATGGATGCGTTGTTCTTTTTCCAATTTCTCAGCTTCTTCCAAAGAAATTTCCAACAGCTCGACGAATTCATCCTCGTCTCCGTCCGGGCGTTTTTCCATTGTTTTGATCTCATCTGTAAAATAAAGATGGACAATTTCGTCAGCGAACCCCGGAGATGTATAAAAAGAGGTCACAAGCTCCAGATCGTCTGAGGTATATCCTGTTTCCTCTTCAAGTTCACGTAGTGCACAGGTTTTTGGATCTTCGCCTGCTTCCAACTTCCCAGCAGGAATTTCGACTAAACTCTTTTCCAGTGGTTTACGGTACTGTTCTACACAAACCAACTTCCCTTCATCCGTTAGAGCGATAACAGCGACAGCACCTGGGTGCTTGATCAATTCCCGTTTAGATGTATTCCCATCGGGTAAAGTAACACTGTCAATATTCAATTGAACGATTTTACCTTGGTAAATCGTTTCTGTTTCATATGTTTTTTCTTCGAACTTTTTCAATAATCTCATCCTCTCCAGTTTTTCTATCGCCATTTTATCATAGGAGTGGATGAGACTTGGAGTATTTCGTTACACTTGTCTAAGAAAGGATGATTTCATGAACAAACGTCAATTAGGAAATTCAGATCTTTATTTATCAGAAGTCAGTTTAGGATGCATGTCTTTAGGTACCGATCACCAAAAAGCGAAAAAAATTATCGACCGGGCACTTGATGCCGGTATCAACTACCTGGACACCGCAGATCTTTATGATTTCGGAGAAAACGAGAAAATCGTAGGTGAAGCAATCAAAGGACGACGGGATGAAATTTTAATTGGCTCCAAGGTCGGAAATAATTTCACACCAGGTCAGGATGATTGGACATGGGATCCTTCTAAACAACATATTAAACAAGGGCTGAAAGATAGTCTGAAGCGCATGGGGATCGATCATATCGATCTGTATCAGCTGCATGGCGGGACCATCGATGATCCTATCGATGAAAGCATAGAAGCTTTCGAAGAGTTGAAACAAGAAGGATTGATCCGTGAATACGGAATTTCCTCCATACGCCCGAATGTCATCAAAGAATATGTAAAAAAATCGAACATCGTAAGTGTTATGATGCAATACAATGCGCTTGACCGCCGTCCTGAAGAAGAAATCCTCCAACTTCTCGCAGACAATGCCATCAACGTCCTTGCACGTGGACCTCTGGCAAAAGGAATGCTCTCTTCCAAAGGCCACCAAAAAGCAGAAGATAAAGCAAAAGATGGTTTCTTAGAATATAGCCAAGAAGAAGTGCTCGCCATCACGAAGAAATGGCAGGATTACGTTGACGATGAACGTACAGCACAAGCATTAGCACTCCAATATGTACTGCACAACCCAACCGTCGCCACAGCCGTATTCGGAGCTAGTTCAATTGGACAATTAGAAGAAAACTTAAGTTACCTGGAAGCAAAACCACTCACAGAACAAACATTCAAAGAACTACAAAAAGTGACCAAAGCCATCACCTATCAAAAACACCGTGTGTAATATCAAAAGCGGAAGGGCCCTGGGAGACGCGACAAGCATAAGACGAGCGACGGAGGGAAGCGCCCTTCCTTCCCACCGTTGATTGACTTATGACCTCGAGCGGCTGGGACCTGGAGCTGGATGTCATCAAAAGCGGAAGGGCCCCGGGAGGCGCGACAAGCATAAGGCGAGCGACGGAGGGAAGTGCCCTTCCTTCCCACCTTTGATCGACTTATGACCTCGAGCGGCTGGGCCCTGGAGCTGGATATCATCAAAAGCGGAAGGGCCCTGGGAGACGCGACAAGCATAAGAAAAGCGACGGAGGGAGCGCCCTTCCTTCCCACCTTTGATTGTCTTATGACCTCGAGCGGCTGGGACCTGGAGTTGGATGTCATCAAAAGCGAAAGGGCCCGGGGCGACGCGACAAGCATAAGAAGCAGCGGAGTGAAAGAATTCTTTCACTCCGCTGCTCTATATTTATGCTCTCGAACCTTTATAAACTAGATGTTTTCATTTCAAGGTAAATAATTACTTTCACCAAGTATCCCCCAGCACACGCAGCCAATTTTTGTGTGAAATTTTATCCAGATCCGCCTCCGACCATCCATCATTCTTCAACAGGCTCATTAAACGCGGAACCCCAGTAACATCCTTCAGCTCTTGAGGGACACGGGTGCCGTCGAAATCAGACCCTAATGCAACATGGTCAACGCCGATGCGATCAGCAATATATTGAACATGGCTGGCGATTTCACTTAATGGTGTTTTTTCATTGTTTTTGCCATCTGCAGAAATCATATCCGGATTTATGCTGTAGGTGACGCCGACTACACCGTTCGATTTCCCAATAGCGTCGAGCTGTCGATCAGTCAGATTGCGTGTCACTGGACAAATACTGTGAGCATTGGAATGGGTAGCGACAAGTGGTGCATTACTTATCTTTGCGACATCCCAGAACCCTTTTTCATTTAAATGGGAGAGATCGATCATTATTCCCAACTTATTACATTCTTTTACCAGTTTTTTGCCAACCTCGGTAAGACCCGGCCCTGTATCAGGCGAATGCGGAAACCGATAAGGAACACCTTCCCCGAAGCGATTTTCCCGACTCCAAACCGGGCCGATCGATCGAAGGCCAGCTTCGTAATAGACATGCAAAGCATCGAAATCTTCATCAATACCTTCCGCTCCTTCGATATGTAAGATTCCTGCCATATACTCCCCTTCCAATGCACTTTCTACATCCTTCAAAGTTCTAGCAGTTTTGAAACGGCCGCCTGACTTTTTTTCCAATTGCAGGAAACGGGCGATCATTTTGTTCGTATATTGATAGGCATAAGAATCATCAAGCTTGGGTGGAAACGGTTTTTCATATCCTTTTGGCGTAGCATAAACGACAGGTGTTGGATCTGTACTGGGATTCGGGCAAAAAACAGCAAAAAATCCAGCGGCAAACCCACTTTTCTTGGCCCTCGGCCAATCCAGGTGTCCCTGTTTCGACCCTTCAAAAAATTCATCGACCCCTTTATCGAGTCGTAATAATGTATCATTATGACCATCTATGAATTTATAACTCATTTTATCATCCTCCTTAAACTTACATTCAACCCTTCACAATAGAACTCCTTTTTTACATCTGGAGTCGGATGAAAAATATCCCTATTCCCATTATACTAGCATAGAGGAAAAAAATAGGAGGTTTTATATGAAGAGTACTAAAAGTATCAATTGGGATTTAGAGCGATTATTTCCAGGAGGAAAACGCTCTACCAAGCTGCAGGAGAGAATCGGTGATCTTTTCAAACAAATCACGGAAACCCGCCAAAATATAGAATCCTCATCATCAGCTTTATCCGAAATCATCCCCCTGATTTACCAGGTGCAGGAGATACATACAGATATATTTGAAATTGACGAATATGTCATCTGTCTGTCTTCTGAAAATGTACAGGACTCTGCCACATTGGGCTTACAAGATCGCACTAGTCAATTGAAGGCTTTTCTGAATACACTTTCTCTTGAATTTGAGCAGTTCCTGGCTGAAATGGATGAGATGGTTTGGCAAGAGCTGGTTGATCATCCTGAAGTAGAGGGGATCGAAACTTTCCTAATTGAACGTAGACAAAAAGCTGCCAACCAGTTAGATTCCCGGATAGAAAAGGTCATACATTCGCTATCTGTGGATGGTTTTGCCGGCTGGGAAGACCATTATGAACAGGAATTTTCCCGGTTGAGAGTACCCGTTGAAAAAGAAGGATTTACCGAAAATCTCCCTTTTGATACAGCATTCATGCAGGCGATGCTTTCTGATAATCGGTCAATCCGACAACAAACAGCCAAGTCAATGCTCTCTGTGTGTAAAGATAATGAAGAACGATTCGCTTCTATATTCAATCATTTTGCCGGCTATCGAAATGAACTCTACCGGCTGCGGCAATGTTCGAATCCTATAAAGGAGATGTATGAGCAAAATCGAATCAGTGAGCTGTCAGTGACAAGTATGATGAGTGCATTACACTCTAATAAATCATTGCTTCACCAATTTCTAAAAAGAAAAGCAGAAATTATCGGTACTGAAAAGTTGAACTGGTATGATATTTATGCACCGACATTTCCTGCTACAACTTCTCTTTCATATGATCAAGCTGCTGACATCATTATCCAACAATTTCATCAATATAGCGAGAAATTAGGAAAGTTTGCAGAAACAGCTTTTAATGATGGATGGATAGATGCTGTTCCAAAGGAGCATAAACGGCATGGCGCCTTTTGCGCTTCCATGCCGAATGCTAAAGAGAGTCGTGTCTTACTTTCATTTCAGGGTCATTATCAGGATGTTGTAACGATGGCTCACGAACTCGGACATGCCTATCATAACTTCATTCTTCATGAACAGCCTGGATTCGCTCAACATCCTGGTACGGGACTGGCGGAAACAGCCTCGACATTTGCCGAAAACCTTGTATTGGATGCAGCGGTCGATACTGCAGAGACAGAGCGTGAGAAATTAGCATTACTTGAAATGAAAATCATGAACGGATTGAAATATGTTTCCTATATTCCACCAAAATTCGAATTTGAGCAACTATTTTATAAAAAGCGTTCCTCTGGAAAACTATCAGCATTAGAAATCACTGAATTAATGGAAAAAACAGAGAGAAGCTGGTTCCAAGACAGCCTCCAGGACGTAAACCCCTACAACTGGATGACCATTCCACACTTTTACAATACAGAAAAAGCGTTCTTCAATCTTCCTTACACGATAGGATATTTATTCAGTAACGGTATTTATGCTCTTTACCAACAGGATAAGGAAGCTTTTCCGCTAAAATATGATCAGCTCCTTCAACATTCCGGTAATCTTTCTATGGAGCAGCTGGGAAGCCGTTTTTTACAACAGGATCTGCAGGGTCCTTCCTTTTGGGAAACATCTGTTCATCCATTAGAAGCGTCCATCAAACAGTACTTGTCTAAAACAGATTCTTACAAGTAGGGAAAACATATGTATAGAAATTCACCTGAACCAAAACAAGAAAACGCTTGGTGATTAACTCCAAGCGTTTTCTTGTTCAATTATATGCTTTTCATGTTCTCACCGTTTTATCTTTATATGATCTGACCATGGCACGAATTTGTCCTCTATGATTGATCTCATCTTCTAACACATGGAACCAAAGGTAGTATTGATTGTATTTCTTTCCGTTCGGCCATTCACGTTCCTCATAGAGCCATTCATCATCTTTTTCTTTCAACAGCTCAAGAGTTTGATCTCTCGTCGATTCCAATACATCAAGATAATCATCAACGGATGAAGAATTAATCGTTTCATTCGCTTTTTGACCTAATTCCAGAGCGATCCCCCATACAGCGACTTCATCTTCCGTCAAATCCCTGTTTTCAAAACTGATTTGCTGATGGACGTATTCAATGCTTGCCATGTGTGAGAGAAGAGCCCCGATGGAATTCCCACCCGGTTTGCTGTAATCAAGTTCTTCTTCTGTTAAATCTGCTACTTCTTGAATCGTAACTGCCCGCACATGTTCGAGCATAAATACGAGTTCACCGATTTTGTCCGTAAACCCTTTTTCAGGATGAACTTGATAAGTAATCACTAAACTTCCCCCTTTTTTTATTGCAAAATGGCTGATATTGAGACGAAATCTCTTAAAAATATCACGCCTACTCTTCCCTATTCGACACAAATGCTGCTTCACCTGCTTCAAAACCTTGTCATCATCGAATTTTGTAGATATTTTTGTTGTTTAATTCTGTTTAAATGACGGTATATGCTAAGTAATAACAAAACAGTTCTGTTTGTTCGTCAAATGCTAGCAAGCCCAATCATATTTTAGGAGGAGAAAAATAATGAATATCAAAGTGGCCATCTGGAGCAAATTGACAAACAAAGACAAGATGATTCTATTGAAAGCGGTCAGCCAACATTCTCTTACAAAAAAAGTTGCGTAATACTACTAAATCTCCTACCAATTTTATCTTCCATCCATCCTTGATGTTGGTACCTGATAACCTAACCTCCCCCCATAATTCGCTATGACAAAACCTGCATCTGCAGGTTTTTTTTATTCCTTCCTCACAGCTTGGAAAGTTATCGCAATCCCCTCCCTCCAGCTGCATATACCTCTTACTAAGAGACATAGCTGATACTTGGTTTTAAGAGGGGGAGAAAAATGAAGGTAGCTATTTTTACAGACACTTTTGTTCCACAAGTCAACGGGGTGGCACGAACATTGAAGAGGTTGACGGATTTCTTTGACAAAAATCAGATTTCTTACCGAGTGTTTGCTCCATCCACTAAAAACATTCTTCCCCAGTCAGCTTCGGTTCATCGATTAAAGAGCATGCCTTTCTGGCTTTATCCAGAACACCGTCTTGCCTTTCCCAATTTACACCGTATTAAAATGGAGATAGAACGGTTCCAGCCTGATCTTCTACACATCGCCACTCCTTTCAACATCGGTCTCACAGGGGTCTATTATGGGCAGAAAATGAATATTCCCCTTGTAGGTTCCTATCATACGCACTTCAATCAGTATTTAGACTATTACAAACTCCCCTTTCTTTCTTCAGGGATGTGGAAATTCATGCGCTGGTTTCATCGACCATTGCAAAAGATATTCGTCCCCTCACTTTCAACTAAACAGGAGCTTGAGCAGCGTGGTTTTTCCAACATAAGCTTGTGGAGTCGAGGCGTCGATCATGAACTCTTTCACCCGAATGTCCAAGCAGAATGGGTGAAAAAGAAATTCAATATACAAGCTCGCCATTTATTGATATATGTAGGTCGGTTCGCTCCCGAAAAAGGACTGGATGTGCTAATGGAGTCAGCAAAATCTCTTCCTGCACGGATAAGTGAAAAGGTGCATTGGCTCATGGTCGGAAATGGACCGATGTATGAAAAGCTCCGTCAAAACGCACCAGAAAACATGACATTCACCGGATATCTTGACGGGAAGATGCTCACCCAAATGTATGCAAGTTCTTCTTTGTTCGTCTTCCCTTCCCAGACTGAAACGTTTGGAAACGTCGTCCTTGAGGCACTTGCATGTGGAACCCCTGCTATTGTGGCTAGGGCTGGAGGCGTGCAGGAAATCGTCACAGAAAACCACACGGGCGTGTTTTGCGAACCTGGGGATCCTGCTGATTTTGTACAGGCTATCTCTCAATTGATCGAGGATCCTCAGCGCCTCTGCCGCATGAGTAAAGCTGCGAGAAGTTATGCATTACTGCAGACTTGGGATCAAGTGTTTACAAGCCTGTTAAATGATTACGAGGAAGCCATCCATTCTTTCCACCATCCCCAAGGTTTTTGATGTTATTTATGAACATGGAGTGTGCTTTATACACTTATAATTTACATAACATTATTATTGTGAATTATAAAGCTTAATTGTTGTTTCCTCCTGCTGAACAGGCGTATAATGTTAGATTAGTTGATTCATAGGAGGAAAACGTGATGACTACACAACCTTATAACAAAGTACTTATGGCAGCCCTTTTACTTGCGGGCTCCTTTATAACGATACTGAATCAGACATTGATGATCACGGCTATCCCTCCGATTATGGAGGAAATGAACGTTTCAGCCAACTCCGCCCAATGGCTGACGACAGTCTTTATGTTAGTCAACGGCATCATGATACCTGTCAGTGCATTTTTAATTGAACGGTTTACGACACGGCAATTATTTTTATCCGCCATGGGAATTTTTGCAGTCGGAACGGTTTTAGGTGGAATCGCTCCCAATTTCCCTTCTCTGTTAATCGGTCGTGTCGTACAGTCAGCGGGTGCTGGCGTCATGCTTCCGTTGATGCAGACAGTTTTTCTTATGATTTTTCCTGTTAATAAAAGAGGGACAGCCATGGGATACATCGGTCTTGTCATCTCTTTCGCCCCTGCGATCGGTCCTGCTCTATCCGGGTGGATTACAGAGGATTATTCATGGAGATTTTTATTTTGGTTAGTTCTCCCTTTAGCGCTTTCAATAATGGTATTAGCCCATTTCATTCTTAGAAACGTAACAGAGCTCTCCTATCCTAAAGTCGATCCGATTTCCATCATTCTGTCTTCAGTGGGATTCGGTGGGCTGTTATATGGTTTCACCCTTGCCGGAAACCAGGGATGGGCAAGTACTGACACGATCACCGTATTATTCATCGGATGTATCACTTTAACCATTTTCATATTACGGCAGTTGCGTATGCGCCATCCGATGCTGGAATTCCGTGTTTTCAAATACCCCGTATTTGCAATTACAACCATAATTGCCATGATCACCTTCTTAGGTCTGATCGGGGCTGAAACTTTAATTCCTTTATATATGCAGAACATGAGGGAATTTTCTGCGTTTGAATCTGGCCTTGCATTGCTCCCTGGTGCGGTTATTACAGCATTCATGTCACCCATTACAGGGAGGATCTTTGACAAAATAGGAGCTCGTCTCTTAGCTACTGTAGGTCTCACCATCATTACGGGGGCGTCGCTTGCATTTTCCTTTTTGGATATTGAAACGACATTCACAAGTATCACGGTCTTATACGCCATTCGGATGTTCGGTCTTTCAATGGTGATGATGCCTGTCACTACAGCAGGACTCAACCAGTTACCTAAGAAATTGATCCCACATGGTGCTGCGATGAGCAATACAATGCGGATGGTAGCAGCATCTGTCGGGACGGCCATATTAGTAACCGTCATGACGACCACCGCTCAAAACGCCGAGAGTAACAGTGCCATCGCCCACCCTGACATTCACGGCGTAAATATTGCGTTCTTTGTCGTTACCGCTATATCATTGGTTGGAATTTTCCTTGCATTTTTTGTTAGACGTACCTATCCGCCTGATGAGCAGGAAGAAAAACAGAGCGAAGAAGAAGTACAAAAAGCTGAATAAAACTAATAGCTGCGGCAAATATGCCGCAGCTTTTTTTGAAACCTTTTCCATTTTCTGTTCGTATTTTATAGAGTAGAGGAGGGAGAATCCATGCCGATTTGTCAAAGTTGTGGAAATAAATGGTCCTGGAAACAGTCCGTTAAAAGTTTGTTCCGCTTCAGCCGAAAAATGAAATGCCCTTATTGCAGGGAGATGCAATACCAAAGCCAGGACTCGATGAAGAAAGGGTCTCTTGTTGCTTTGATTCCAATAATCCTTGCACCAATCATCACAATGGTCGCACAATTATTTTTTTCACTTGAACCCTTGTTTGGATTCGTCTTAATGATTTATGTCCTGTTGATGGGGCTGTTTTTTTCGATCACCCCATTTGTATTACGGTTATCAAATGAGGAAGAACCTTTATGGTAACCTTTCATGCACCAGGTCAGGCGACGGAAAAATTTTTCATTCCAGAGGAGCTGTTAAAGTTTGTTGTTGCTTCTCACGAATCGCTTGTCGGTGGATGCTTGCCGCGGGCACGGCCTCAGCTAACTTGGTCAAGAAGATCACTTGACCAAGTGGATCTTCGGCTCGCGCTGTTCCCGCAGGCGTCACCACCGAACGCTCATAGTGGAATCAACGAGGTCCATCAAAAATAAGTGACTTTTTTGATTTATAAAAAATCATTCAGCATGTAAATGAAACGGTAGTAATATTCACCTTCAATACAAAGCGAATACTATAGCACATGGAAGAGTAAAGTCCGGATGTCTGATCGGAATTGAGAATAAAGAAGCCGAGTTGAACGATAAAATCGTCCTACTCGGCTTCTTTATTTGATGCAAACCAAAGAAAGTTAAAGTTCTTCAGTAGAAATCCAGAAAGGAGACCGTTTTTTATGAAAATAAGGATTCTGTGCTATATACGTCAAGATCGATTTCTGTTTTTTGGTCTCTTGCAAGCTTAGCTACTTCTCGCCCTACATAGGGACCACTTGTAAGGCCGGATGCGCCGAGTCCATTCGCCACGAGAACATTGTCCAATCCCGCTACCCTGCCGATGACAGGAAGGGATCCTGGTGTGAACGGACGAAAACCGACCTTCGTTTCGATATAGCTCGCATCCGCAAGCCCCGGGGCGACTCTCAACGCTTTATCCATCAATTGGTGAACAGACCCCATCGTGACCCGGTCGTCTGACAGGTCTCCTTCTTCTTTTGTTGCGCCAACGACGATCTTCCCTTTACCAAAGGTGAGCATATAGTGGTTGAACGGTGGCAGCATGACAGGCCATTGGCTGGTATCTACGCCATCCATTTGTAAATGGAGAATCTGTGCTTTCTCAAAGGATACATTTGTATTCAATCCGAGAGGGGCAAATAGCTCATTCGTCCAAGCACCGTTTGTTACAATCACTTGATCTGAGTGATATTCAACTTCATTCACGATCACTCCATGGACGGCTTCGTGCTTATATAAAAAACGGGCACTGCCTCCGATCAACTCTGCTCCGTTTTTTTGAGCCGCATTCAATAGTGATTGGGCAACAGCCCTGCCATTCACCCTGGCTGCACCTCCGATATGTACAGCTCCATATTGATCAGATACAGGCGGAAAAAGACTTTTGGTTTTTTCCGGAGACAGTTTCCTGATTACACCCATCTCAGGGGCATCCGCTTTTCTTTTTAAAGCCACTTCCATTTTCCGGTCCAATTTTTCTTCTGTATCAAAGATGTTGATGGCTCCGACCTGATCAAAGCCGGTGTCCCTTTCACCGTTTCGCTCTAATTCCTCGATAAGCTGCGGGTAATACTTCGCTCCACGAAGAACCAGCTGATACCATGCTTTATTGCTGCGGTTCGTCAGCCATGGACAAACGATCCCCGCGGCATTACGTGTTGCCTGGGCAGGTTCCTGTCTGTCAATGATAACGACTTGCTCACCTGCTTTAGATAGATGATAAGCTGTCGATGCACCGAGAATCCCCGCTCCAATAATGATATGCTTCATAGTTTGCGACACCTTTATATTTCTGACTTTTAGACTGTTGGTATTTTACCGGAGAATGAGAATGAAAACAACAATAAGTCAAAATGTGATTCTGTCTTTGTACAGTTCCATCATTTGCCTATTATGCTCATCTGCGCCATCAACATTTCCGCTTTTGAAAACAGGGGCGTCGATCCCGTCTTCCCAGAAAGCTTCAATCACCTTTGTCATCAAATCATGCAATAAGGCCGTTCCCACTACCGAAGATAACGGAGAAAAATGTGTCTCCAACCCTTCTCGCACTTCTATCGCATCACCTACAGGGACCTTAGTATCCATTACAAAATCAACAACCGCTTCCAGACGTTTCTGCGACGGATGTTTAGAAACCTGGGTAGCTGAATATTCAAGAGATTGGACAGAGATGACCATGGCACCTTGTGCTTTCCCATATAATGCCACATCTATCGGTGCGGGATTCCGGCCGGATGTCGAGAGAACGATAACGACATCTTCTTCCCTGATATCCTCTTTTGCCAGATAGGGATAGACAAAGCCTGCCGTCCTTTCATTCAGTGTAGATTGATAAGCGCCTTGATGCAGCATCAAAGGCTCTATCAAAATCGGCCGAACAGGAACAAGACCTCCTGCTCGGTAATAGACATCTTGAGCAAGTAGACTTGAATGGCCACACCCGAACAGGTGGATGATTCCTCCATCATTCAATCTTCCTGCCACTTGCCTGCTGATAGGGCGGACCCCTGAATGTTCATCCAGCCTCTTTAAGTGTTGGGTGATTTTTGATAAGTAACTCATGGCATTTCCCCTTAAGAACGGTGGATTTCACTAATGAATTTATACCTGTCTGCACGGTACGATGATTTTACGACTTCAAATGGTGTTCCATCCTGCAGGAGGCTCGTACGCTCAATGTGCAGGATAGCTGCAGCAGGCACGATATCCAAAAGCTCTGCTTGTTCCTCGTCAGCAATGGTAGCTTCAATCATCTGGGTCGCTTTATGAATCGTATAATCATGATTTTTTTCAATATATTCATAGATTGATCCATAGACATCCTTCTCCTGCATCCCTGGAACTAGAGCTACCGGTATGAACGTGCGTTCCACTGCCATCGGCTGGTGATCGGCATAACGGATTCGATGAATTTCGTAAACTTGCCTTTCCTCCTCGAGGGAGAGCTTTCTTTTTATATCAGCAGGGGGAGGAATGATCGTGAAATCGAGAAGTTTGCTGCTTGAATTCATTCCTCTTTGTTTCATATCTTCAGTAAAACTTGTCATCCCCTGGAGTGGCTGTTCGATTTTTTTCTCAGCTACAAAAGTCCCTTTGCCTTTTTCCCTGTACAAGTAACCCTCATTAACGAGGTTGGTGACAGCCTGTCTTACTGTCATCCGACTGACTTCATACTGCTCACTCAGTTCACGCTCAGAAGGAATGGTTTCTCTTTCAGAATAAATGGCTGAATCAATCTTCTGTTTGATATCTTCTTCAATTTGATAATACATCGGCAGTGGCGATTTTTTATCCAGCATCTGTTTCCCCTTTCATTCCATAAGCTGCTTGATCCATGACCAGTGTAACATGGGGGTGGGCCAAAAGAGCTGACGCAGGGAAGTTCGCATCCTCTTCCCCTTGCAGCAAACGCTTGATAGCACGAGCTTTTCTTTCTCCGGAAGCAAGCAGTAATATCCGTTTACTTTTTAATATGGACCGAATCCCCATAGTAATGGCATGGGCCGGTACATCTTCATCCTTGTCAAAAAAACGAGCATTGGCAGCTCTGGTGGATTCAGTCAACTCGACGATATGGGTTTCCCCATCCATGTCACTTCCTGGCTCATTGAATCCGATATGGCCATTTTCACCGATGCCCAGCAGTTGCAAATCTGGAGGCCCGATTGCCTCAATCAATGCTTCGTATCGTCTGCACTCTTCTTCCAGATCATCTGGCCGGCCATCAGGTATATAAGTGCGCGTTTCTGAAATATTAATGGCATCGAACAGTTCTCTTTTCATGAACTGGCGATAACTTTGAGGATGAGAAGAGTCCAGACCGATATATTCGTCTAAATTCAGTGTCGAAACATGCTTGAAGTCGATTTTCCCATTCCCATTAGCCTGAACAAGTTCACGATAGGTTCCGAGCGGAGTGCCTCCCGTGGCAAGTCCCAGCACAGACTCAGGGTTCATATGGACTTGTTCAACGATTATGTCGCACGCACGCTGGCTCAGCTGTTCATAATCATTAACGATTATCACTTCCATCTTAATTCCTCCCATCAAAAGCGATCATACCACTACAAATAGTCATCATGACCTGTGCTTTTTCATCTAGTAGCACAAGGTCGGCGTCTTTCCCCGTGGCTATTGTGCCTTTACGATCGAGAAATCCTGTTTGCTCTGCTGCATTGGTTGAAGTGATTCTCACAAATTCCTGCCAGCCAAGTCCCATTGCTGTTTTCATATTATAAGCTGCTTCTTCTAACCTAAGGATACTGCCAGCAAGGGTTCCATCGGATAGTCGTGCTTCTTTCCCTTGAACTACGACGGGCTGGCCTCCAAGATCATAAGTTCCCTCAGGAAGACACTTCGCACGCATAGCATCTGTGATCAATACCGTCCGTTCAGAGCCGATCAACTGATAAGCTGTTTCGATAGCCTTATGATGAACATGAATATGATCAACAATCATCTCTACCTTCAGCTTCTTGTTATTAAATGCAGCCCCGACTATACCGGGCTCCCGATGATGGAACCCGCTCATTTGATTGAATAGATGAGTGACATGGCTCGCTCCATGATCGACAGCTCTGTTTGCTTCATCAAAAGTTGCCGCACTATGACCGATGGAAGCGGTCACCCCCTGATCTGATAGATGACTGAAAAATCCATAACCACCTTCGACTTCCGGAGCGGCTGTCACTAAACGGATCTGATTTCCACTCTCCTGTTGCCACTCATCGAATTGTTGCACAGAGGGCAGCAGAATATGGCCATGCGGCTGGGCACCAGCTTTC